>JBMSHA010000001.1:0-38414 GCA_049416245.1 Flavobacteriales bacterium
CTGCAGCTGTATTCCAAATTCCGTTCACGGGGTTGAATAATCTGCCACTCACCAGCGGGCGTATTGGCATCGAGGTAGAGCCATTCGGTGCTCACCGTGGAGTAACTTCCAATCATGAGGTAGGCCTCGCTCTTGGTCTTACCAACGCCGCAGCTGAAGGTTTCATCGGCTTCCTCATACACCAGTTCATCTTGCGATGCATCCGTACCCAACACGTGCTTGTAAATGCGATGCGAGCGGAGCGTGACGGGATCTTTCTTTGTGTAGAAAACCGTGCGGTTGTCGTTGGCCCATGTGGCTCCACCTGTCGTGTTGGGAATGCGGTCTGCAAGAATTTCACCGGTTGTCAAATCCTTGAATTGCAACGTGTATTCGCGGCGGCTGACGGTGTCGATACTAAAGGCGAGCAGGTTGTTGTTTGTGCTCACCGAACGGCCGCCTACAGCGTAATAGCTATATCCTTCTGCCATTTCATTGACGTTGAGCATGACTTGCTCCTCGGCATCCATGCTGCCTTCTTTGCGGCAGTGGATGGGGTATTCCTGCCCCTCTTCATATCGGGTGTAGTACCAATATCCGTTGTCTTTTAACGGTACGCTTTGGTCGTCTTGTTTGATCCGGCCTTTGATTTCTTCGAAAAGCGATTCTTGAAAAGCTTCAGTAGACTGAAGAACCTCCGATTTGTACGCGTTTTCCGCGTTCAAGTAATCGACAACTGCGGTCGTTTGCGCGTCTGATTCCGCGGCTTCTTTTTGCTCATCACTGAGACGCATCCAGAAATAGTCATCTTTCAATTCCAATCCATGGATCTCGGTGATGTGCTCTTGTTTCTCCGCAACAGGAGGCGCGGAGAATTGGGCTTCATGGAAGTCAGGTCGGTCAGAAGAAGTCATGTTGGATTCGGGGCTTGTGCAAGAAAACAGGCCGACTGCCAAGCAGCCAGCGAAAAACGAAGGGCGAATGTTGTACATGATGTGCGTTGGTTTCGGTGCGCTAAGTTAGTGGATTTCACCGGTTTCGAGATGCTTTTCGAGACGACTCAAATCTGCAGGGGTATCGATGGCGTATGTAGGGTGTGATGTTCTGCCGACCATAATTTTCCATCCGTGTTCCAACCACCGCAATTGCTCGAGTTGCTCGCGCTTTTCGAGTTCCGTAGCATGCAGGTGAGTCAACGCTTCCAATGCGCCTCGTGAGAAAGCATACAGGCCCACATGCTCGAGCCATACGCCGTCTGAACTGGGAACGGCTGAACGGCTGAAGTACAGGGCTTGACCGCTGAGGTCGCATACCACTTTGACCCGATTCGGGTTCATGCGTTCATCGTCATTGGCAGCCTTTGGTCGGGCCAATGTGGCGATGGAGACTCCGGGTTTACGAATCAACTGGGCGAGTTTCAGCAGTTGTTCAGGATGAACGAAAGGTTCGTCGCCTTGGATGTTCACGACCCAATCGGCTTCACGTCCGGCTTCACGTTCCCACTCGAGCAATGCCGCGTGGCTGCGGAGCGTTCCGTTTGGGATATCGGGTGATGTCATGGCCACTTCAGCCCCGGCTTCTTTTGCTGCTTGTGCGATGCGTTCATCATCCGTTGCGACGAGAACGTGGTCGAAAATCTTGGACGATAGTACGCGCTGCACGACCCGGGCAATCATGGGGATTCCTCCGATTGGTGCAAGGGGTTTTCCGGGAAATCTTGTGGAGCCGTAGCGGGCGGGGATGATGCCGATAAGGGCAGGTTTGGATGCGGCCATCAATTGATTTGGTACGTGTACATCAGCGAAGTTAAGCGCGGAGATTCCATGGCCATCGGCCGAATCGCATATTCGGCGTTCGTTATGTTGTTGATGAGCACGGATAATTTGTGACCATTGGGCCATTCACGACCAAAACGGGCATCGATGATCCAGGGCAAATCGGGGTTTTCATCCAACCACTGCTGAACGCCCCATTGTACGAAGCCTTGTTCTTCGAATTCAATGAAGGCTTGGTCGAAATTGTGGAGGGCCGTTTGGTAACGAGCGCTCAAGCCGCCAAACCATTTTTGGCCGGAAAGCTGAACGTCGAATCGAAAGACATGCGGCGACCGGTATTTGAGGATGTGCCCGGTGGTGTCATGGCTGGTGCTGAGGTAGGTGGTTGCGAGACCGTCCTCTTGCGGATTGTAATTGTAGTCTGGGGTGGTGCTGATCGGATTGGTATAGGTGTAACCGGTGATGATGTCCGCTTGGAATTTTCGGGTGGTCCATCGTCCGGTCAAGGAGATTTCACTGCCCGTCACGCGACTTCCGCCGGTATTCACACTCATGAATCCCAGTCCGAATACGTTGGCGATGGAGGGGATTTCACCTTCATCAGGTCCCCATTGGCCAAACGTGAATTCAATGAAGTCTTCGTAATCCTGCCGGAAAAAAGCGAGGTCGAGGAATCCCGCAAAATCGCCAGCGCTGGTGCCTTTGAATTGGAAGCCTTGCTTGATGGCGATCTCCGCTGAAGTGGAGAATTCTGGTCGGAGCTCTTCATTGGAATAGATCTGGAGTGCTCCTAATCCGGTGCGGATGTAGCGTTCTGCAATGGTCGGAAACCGGAATCCTTGGCCAAAACTGCTGCGCAAGAAGGTCGCTTCGGCGAGTTGGAAATTGCCACCCAACCGGAAAACCGGTTTACCAGCCCCTGTCCCGTTCACGGCAAAATACTCGTATCGTGCGCCGCCTGCCAATTTGATGCGCTCACCGATCGACTGATCAATTTGCAGATACGCCGCTTGGTTGCGGGCGCTGTTGTTCCCATCGGATGATCCACCGGAATACAATTCGGCGCGGCTCAACGCAATCATGTTGACGGCGCCGGCGGTGAGGTTGAGGCCTTCGATGCCCCAGCGCTCGCCGTTCATGTGCAATTGGTACTCGGAGTAGCCGACATGCGAGCCATTCGATTGGTCGTTGTCGTTGTCGTTATTGAGGTACTGCCAGCGGTTGCGGAGGCTGTGCCGCACGCCACCGGGAGTGAGGTATTGTATGTAGGGGTCGACCGTGCCGATGAGCTGGTTTGTGCGGGTCGCGGCTCCTTGGAAGGCTCCATAAATGGAGTCGGGCGCGTTTTGCCAAATCAGGGTGTTCAACGATTCGCCGAGCTGCCAATTGGTGTTCAACCCGTAGACCAAACCTTCGACGCGTGTTTCCCGCTTTCGCAAATTGGCGTTCAGCCGTGCTCGGTATTCGGCGCCGTAACGATCGACCGTGCGGTCCAGTAAATCCACGCCCACGAGCGACGGCGTGAAATGGTAATCACGGGCTTTCGGCATTGCGCCTTCTTCGGGTGCGAGGTAACCATCATCGCGCAGGATATTTCCACCTATGACTACGTCCCATTTGCCCAGTTGCTGGCTATGCAGAAAACGCAAATTCGATTGTTGGGGACGCGTCGACCAGGTTTTGGCTTGCAACGAACGTGGATCGGAATACACCCCAATTTGCCGGGTGATGCGTGTCAACGGTCGCGCGTCCGGAAATCGCGTCCGCACATTGATCACACCACTCAAGGCCGCGCTACCATACAGCACGCTGGATGCGCCTTTGATGATTTCAATTTGCTCGAGGTTTTCGAGTGGCAAAAACCCCCAAGTGGGCCTTCCGGCGTCACCGCTGAGCACGGGCAAATCATCCACCAGGATCATGACCCGTGACCCGGCTCCGTAGCTGAACCCGCTCCCGCTTCGGATTTGGGGTTCACCATTGACGAAAGTCACCCCGGGATTCATTTCGAGCGCGGTTTCCAAGGTGGTTGTCCCGCGACTCTCCACAATCCGCGGCGGCAAGACGTCGATAGAGACCGTCACTTCTTTCGCCGATTGTTCAAATCGGCCGGCACTCACCACGACCACGTCCAAAGCTTCCGACGTGGGCATGAGGGACCAATTCAATGAGTAAGCTTTGCCCGGCACCAAGGCATCCACATCTTTCACCTCTTTCTGCATTCCGATGTAACTGCAGGTCAAGCTCACCCCTTTCCCGGCCCAGCTGCTCAAGTCCAGTATGTAGGTTCCATCCGGCGAACTGACGGCACCTTCCACGGATCCATTGGTCAATCGAGCCGTAATGAAAGCACCCGGTAAAGCGAGGCCTTGGTCATCTTGTACAATTCCGGTAAAGGTCTGAGCCTCTGCCATGGAAACGAGGAGGGCGAATCCCATCGCCCAAACCATCGCGAAGCGGTTTCGACTGCGCATGCGTGCAAGATGCAACATTTGCGCGAATGTCAACCCATGGGCACGGAAAGTAAATTGGGCCACGGTTCCGCGTTGAAAGATTTGAAATTGCGGTGTGAAGCGGGTGAAGATGTGGTGGGTTTTACACGGGATGCCGGGATTGGGCCCTGTGGGATTGCGGCGTTGGGTCGCCGATTCAGGTTCGCTGGATGCGGCTTATGAACGCGCTCTGCGGCATTTTCACCAGGGCAAATCCATCGCCGATTCAAGGTTGGCGGCCATGCGGCGTACCCTGGATGTTCCGGGCATGTGGGCCATGTCATGGGAATCCACCAACTACCCTGCAACATGGCGTGAAATGAACGACGCACCTCCTGTGGTTTTTGGGCGTGGGGAGCAATTTTTAAAAACGAGGCATTCCCCCCACATTGCCGTGGTGGGCACGCGCCGGTGCACATCCCACGCGATAGCCGTGTCGTTTGAATTGGGCAAAATCATTGCCAGCAGCGGAGGTGTGGTCGTGAGCGGATTGGCTCAAGGGGTGGATGAGGCGGCGCATCGTGGGGCGTGTTATGCGGGCTTCCGAACCGTTGGTATCCTCGGCGGTCCGCCTTTTCCTGTGCGGCCCAATTCCAGCCGGGCTGTTGCGGAGGAGATGATGTGCAAATCCGGGGCGGTCTTGTCAGAACACGCGGTTGGAAGTGAGGTATTGCCCTGGCATTTCGCCTCAAGAAACCGGCTGGTGGTCTCGCTTTCTGAGGCTTTGGTGTTGGTGCAAAGCCCTGCTCGTGGGGGTGGGCTCATTTCCGCATCGCTTGCCATTGATTCTGGAGTCGACTGCTGGGTCTATCGCCCGCCTGCGCACCTGCAGAATAGCAGGTGGTTCGGGAACTTGGATTTGTTGGAACAATTTCCAGAGATGGGTTGGACAGAAGTGGACGAATTGGTTAAGCGCTTGATGGGACCGACTGTCAGTCGTGCGCCATTCTCTTCAGAGCACGCCATACCGGAGTCATTCCGGCGAATTTGGCACGAGCTGCATGTTCTAGGAGGGGGTCAAATCAACGTCGTTGCCCGGGCGCTGCGGCTCCCTGAGGATTCGTTGCGCAGTCAGTTGTATTGCATGGAAATGCAGGGATGGGTGAAACGCATTCCAGGTGGTTGGTATGTGCCGTTGCGGGTTTAAGGTGCCTCGTCGGCTGGCGGCTCGGATTGTTCGGGTCTTGAACCTTTGGTTCCGTCATCAACCGCTAAGGGGTCTGCTTCAGCATCGTGATGATGCACCATATCCGGCACAAGCGTCAAGCCGCGCAGGGTAATGCCGTTTTGAACCAACGCAATGGTCATGATGATGCTGGTGACCAATATGATGACGAGCAAGATGCCTTGGTCGAATTGAGGTTGGGCGAATTCCGAATAGGCTCCCTGAATTTGGAAGAACAACAGGATGGTGATCAACCCGCGTGGTGCGATGTACAACAATGGAAACATGCGCTTGCGTTGGAATAACATCAGGCTGAGGAAGCGAACGCCAAACAAGATGCAGCAGATGATCAGTCCTTCTGTGATGACATGCAAATCGGTGAGGGTAAGCAACGATACGGTCATGCCAAATAGCACAAAGAAGAACGTTCGGATAACAAATGCTGTTTCCAGAGTCAACAGGTGATAGTCCCGATGCAATTCGTGCATGCGGTGGTCATCCAAGAGTTTTGCAGGAGAGGGGATGCGCAAAAATCGCTTACGGGTCCCTTCCCAATTCGGAAAAAACAACCGATGATTGTTGAGCATGAGCCCAAAAATCAAAATCAACACCAGCGGACTCAAGTGGAGAAGCTTTTGGATGGAGTAGATCAACAGGAGCACCGCGATGCTCAAGAATAGTTTCACGGAGCTCGTGATTTTTTGAAGGATGTATACCAAAACGTAACTCACCACGACAGCCAGAATGAACGTCACCAGGAGGTTCGTTCCGATGCTGAGGATGATGGAATTGGTGGATTCCGCTTCCGAATTTCCGAGCAATAGGTAAAAGGCCATGATGCCGAAAATGTCGGAGAACGTGCTCTCGTAGACCATGAATTCCCGATCCCCGTCTTCGATTCCTGCCACACTCGGTATGATGATGGCGCTGCTCATGATCGACAAGGGAATGGCATACACCCAACCTTCGAATAGGGGTATGTCCATCGAAGCCCCAAGAAAGGCGGCAATTGCAGCAGAACTCCCCAAAAGAGCCAACAATGCCATCGTCGCACTTTTCAAGATGAGCGGCATTTTTTCACGGGTCAAGTCCAGTTCCAGCGCGGCTTCGAGCACGATGAAAATCAAACCAACCGTACCCAATAATTCAAGCACCAAGGACTCGAATGGAATGGATTCCAACCCCATCGCATTGAGGCCTTCACGGATGGCAATGCCCATGGCGATGAGGACCAACACGCTCGGGATGTTCGTCCGCTTGGCCATCAGGTTCGCGAAATAACTCAGAATGATGACCAGCGAGCCGCCAATTACCAGGCCATATGCATTGATGTCCGAAACGGTCATGCGGTCAAGGTACGCAGGATCAGCCGAATTGGCCTGTGATCACCCGCCATATGTCGTTCCCCAAAGCCAAGGCCATGAGGCCGAGCAACAAAACAATGCCCACCGTTTGCGCACGTTCCAAGAATTTCTCAGGTGCGGGTCGCCCTACTATCATCTCGTACAACAGGAACATCACGTGTCCACCGTCAAGCGCTGGAATGGGCAGCAAATTCATGAAGGCCAAAATCAACGAAAAGAAAGCGGTATTCCGCCAAAAAATTTCCCAATCCCAACCCGCGTCAAATATGCTTCCAAACGTCACCAAGCTCCCTACCTGACTTGCTCCCGACTTGCTGAACAGGAAACGCATGGACAGGACGTATTCTTCCAGGGTATTCCAAGCGAGTGAAAAGCCGTTGGTCAATGCCGTACCAAAACCATACGTCCGCTCTTCGAGTTCGAATTCCGGCATGGTCAAGGGGTCTTTTTGCAAAAATCCTAACGCTCCTGTGCTGTCTGTCGTGCAATTCAGCAGCACCTGTTCGCCGTCTGCACGAACGATGGTGAGCTCCATGGAAGTGGCCGGCCGTGCACGCAAATAATCCAGAACATCGCCGTGAAAGCTGATGGCTTCGCCATTGATTCCGACGATGCGGTCTCCTTCCTGCATCCCGCCGAGTTCAGCGCCTGAACCAGGTGCCACGAAGTCAACCACCGATGGCACGCGCAGCCCGAAGGGCCTGCGAATGGCACTGTCAACGAAAAACTGCCCCAAATCGCTTTCAATGGCCAGCAGGACACGTTCTCCATTGCGCTCCAATTCCACCGAACTCACCGCATCGAAGAAAAGTGTGCGCCGGATTTCGGTGAATGATTCCGGTACTTCACCGTTGATGGTCAATATGCGGTCACCGTCCTCAAATCCTAAGGGTTTGAGACGCTCGTCAACCTCCACTCCGAAGGGGATTTTATCGGCAGGCAGCACCGTCTCTCCCCAAACCAATAACACCATGCTGTAAATCGCGAACCCAAGGATGAGGTTGACGATGATGCCACCGAGCATGATGATGAGCCGCTGCCAAGCGGGTTTTGCGCGAAACTCCCACGGTTGAACAGGCTGTTTCATCTGTTCGGTATCCATGGATTCGTCAATCATTCCAGCTATTTTGACATAACCACCCAGCGGCAACCAACCGATTCCCCATTCGGTCTCACCGATTTGCTTTTTGAACAGCGAGAAGCCCGGATTCATGAACAGGTAGAACTTTTCTACGCGGGTTTTGAACGCTCGCGCAGCCCAATAGTGTCCGAATTCGTGCAGAACCACGAGGATGGACAAACTAAGGAGGAGTTGTGCAGCTTTGATGAGGGCAACCATGGTGAATTCTTAGAGCGGTAAAGTTAGGATGCAATGGGCAGCGGGCAGAAGAGCTGGATGTGAATAATCCTCAATCTGTGCAATTATTGCCGGGCGGTCGCGTTTCGTGTCTTATTCTTGTAATCGGAATGGCGAAGACAACGCGCAAACCCTCCAAGAAAGCGGCCCCGCCCAAGTTTACCCGGCAAAAGGTATGGATGTGGCTTATCGGATTGGGACCACTCATGGGCCTAGCGGCGCTGGTGATCCTGGCTTCGATGCGCACGTTGCCCGATACGGAGGCGTTGGCCAACCCCAAAACGGATTTGGCGACTCGCGTATTTACCTCGGATGGTAAGCTCATTGGCCGTTATTATTCCGAAAACCGTGCGGATGCGCGCTTCGATGAACTTCCGCAAAACCTGGTCGATGCGCTGATCAGCACGGAAGATGCACGTTTCTCAGGACACAGTGGAATTGATTTCATTGGTTTGGCCCGGGCGATAGCATTCTTGGGAAGCCGAGGTGGTGGAAGTACACTGACGCAGCAATTGGCCAAGCAGCTGTTTACGGAGCAATACGATCGGACGAGTTGGTTGGAGCGAGCGTTTCTTCAAAAGCCCAAAGAATGGATCATTGCTGCGCGCCTCGAGCGGTTTTACACCAAGGATGAAATTGTTGCGCTCTATCTAAACCGCTACGATTTCTTGAACCAAGCGGTGGGCATCAAATCCGCGGCCAATATTTACTTTGATAAGGAGGTCCATGAACTGGAATTGCATGAATCGGCCATGCTGGTGGGCATGCTGAAGAACAGCTCATTGTTCAATCCCTTGCGGCGTCCTGAGTTAGTGCAATCACGTCGAAACGTAGTTTTCGGTCAGCTCGAGCGGTACGGGAAAATCACGGAAGCCGAGGCGGATTCGCTTTCCGAATTGCCATTGGGTCTGCATTTTCAGCGCGTCAGTCATGATGAAGGCTTGGCGCCGTATTTCCGTGAGGCATTGCGCGCCGAATTGAAGGAATTGTTCAACACCCAAGACGCCAACGGCCAATGGAAAGTGGCCAAAGCAGACGGTTCGCCCTACGACCTCTACCGGGACGGAATCCAAGTGCACACCACCTTAGACAGCCGATTGCAGGCCGCCGCCGAAGTGGCCGTTCATCGTCATTTGGGCGAAGAACTGCAGGCCACACTGAATCGGGATTTGAAAAGCCGCAGCAAATCCGAATGGCCATTTTACGCAGGCATCGAGCGAAAAGATCGGGACATGATCATCAACTCGGCGGTGAAACAAAGTCAGCGGTATCGGGTGTACGCGGGTAAGTTTTGTCCGGAATGCGAACGGCCGGGCTTTTACATTGAGGCAAAGGAGGATTCTACAGGCAGGCTCTGGCATTGCGATGAAGAGAAAGGGGGCTGCAGCCACACCTGGCATCGGCCGAAGGACAAAGAAATCGACGAAGCCTTCAAGAAAAAGGTTCCGATGCGGGTCTTCACCCATGCCGGTGTTCGGGATACCGTCATGAGTCCCATGGATTCTATTCTCTACCACAAAAGCCTCCTGCACGCGGGGTTGATGTCGATTGAGCCGAGTACGGGCCACATCAAAGCCTGGGTCGGAGGCGTGGATTACCGTTTTTTCAAATACGATAACGTTTCCCAGTCGCGTCGGCAAGTGGGGTCGATTTTTAAGCCATTCGTTTATGCGACGGCGTTGCGCTACGGAATGCAGCGGTGCACGGAGCTCCCAAATCAGCGCATCTGCGTCGAGATGCCGGGAGATCAGCCGGATTGGTGTCCCGATAATTCGGACTTTGAGTACGGCGAGGTGGTTACGTTGGAATACGCCTTGGCCAATTCCATGAACACGATTTCTGCCAAACTCATCAAGGAGTTTGGACCGGAGCGGGTGATTCAGTTGGCTCGCGCATTGGGCATCGAATCGGACATCCCTGCCGTGCCTTCGATTGCATTGGGCGCGTCCCAGCTCACGCTGAAGGAAATCACCTCGGCCAATGCGGCACTGGTGAATGGCGGGGTGTACATCAAACCGACCATCATCACCCGCATTGAGGACAAATACGGCAACGTCATTTGGACACCGGAGCCGGAGCTTCGCCAGGGATTGGACAAACGGACGGCCTATACAGTGGTGGATATGATGAAGGGTGTCGTTGACGGTGCCTACAACCCCAAAACCGGTGAGCGCAAAGGCACGGGAATCCGTTTGCGGATGGACATTGAGCGTCGGAAATACGACAACATCAAAGTCCCAATGGCCGGTAAAACCGGAACGACCCAGGGACACTCCGACGGCTGGTTCATGGGGATGACCCCGGATTTGGTAACCGGTGTATGGGTCGGGGCGGAGGATCCCGCGGTTCGATTCAGCACCATCACCAACGGACAAGGCGCGAACACCGCATTGCCGATTTACGGGTTCTACATGAACGCGGCATATGCGGATGAGCGCATCGGATTGAGCCAATCCGATTTTGAACGGCCAGAAGGAATGGGATTGGATTCGTTGGATTGCCGTCAATTGATGGAGCTCAATCAGGCAACCTTTGGCGGAAGCGGTGCGGGATTTGATGACGGCGATTTGTTTCAATGATTAACAAAAAGTGAGATGGCGATTTCAAAAGTGGTAACCGGCAGCATGGAGGCTTGTAAAGGCATTCAGAGCGGCATGACCCTGATGCTCGGCGGTTTCGGGTTATGCGGAATTCCCGAATGCAGCATCGCGGAATTGGTGCGATTGGAAGTGAACGATTTAACGTGCATCTCCAACAATGCTGGCGTCGATGATTTTGGACTCGGATTGCTGTTGCAAAAGCGACAAATCCGCAAGATGATCTCCTCATACGTGGGGGAGAATGACGAATTTGAGCGCCAAATGCTCAGCGGTGAACTGGAAGTGGATTTGATTCCTCAGGGATCGCTGGCAGAGCGATGTCGAGCGGGAGGGGCAGGCATTCCGGCGTTTTTCACCCCGGCCGGTTTTGGAACGGAAGTGGCCGAGGGCAAAGAAGTGCGCCATTTCAACGGGAAGCCGCACATTTTGGAGTCCGCACTCACCGCAGATTTTGCGTTTGTCAAAGCCTGGAAGGGAGATACAGCCGGCAACTTGATCTACAAGGCGACCGCGCGCAACTTCAACCCCATGATGGCCATGGCCGGGAAAATCACCGTCGCCGAAGTGGAGGAATTGGTGCCGGAAGGCAGCCTCGACCCGAACTCCATCCATACACCGGGAATCTTCGTTCAGCGCATTTTCCAAGGTGACCGGTATGAAAAGCGCATCGAACAGCGCACCGTACGAACCCCTCAAACCGCCTGATCATGTTGGATAAAAACGGAATCGCTAAGCGCATTGCCCAAGAAGTTCGGGATGGTTGGTATGTAAACTTGGGAATTGGCATCCCGACACTTGTAGCGAATTTTATTCCGGAAGGAATGGAAGTCGAATTCCAATCTGAAAACGGTATTTTGGGGATGGGGCCCTTTCCTTTTGAAGGAGACGAAGACGCGGATCTGATCAATGCGGGCAAACAAACCATCACGGCCATGCCGGGTGCAGTTTTCTTCGACAGCGCCACTTCATTTGCGATGATTCGGGGCCAACACGTTCAACTCACCGTACTCGGTGCCATGGAGGTGGCTCAAAATGGGGACATCGCAAACTGGAAAATCCCGGGAAGAATGGTGAAGGGAATGGGGGGTGCCATGGACCTCGTGGCCAGCGCCGAAAACATCATCGTGGCAATGATGCACACGAACCGAGCTGGCGAATCCAAGATGCTCGAAGCGTGTTCACTCCCGCTCACGGGTGTGGGTTGTGTCAAGCGAGTGGTGACGAACTTGGCCGTGCTCGACATTCGGGACGGCGCATTCCATTTAGTCGAACGCGCTCCGGGGGTGACTGTTGACGAAATCGTTGCGGCAACCGCAGGAAAGCTCGTGGTCCCGGCGGAAGTGCCGGAGATGCGCATCGACTGAATTTGGCCTGATCAACCTAGAGCCGCGACGCCTGAGCGCAATCGATTGAGCGTTTCTTCTTTGCCTAAGAACGCGGCAAAATCAAACATGGATGGTCCGCCACCTGTTCCGGTCAACACAATTCGGAAAGGCAACAATACCGCTCCAAACCCGAGTTCACGAGCTTCGAGAAACGCTTTAAATTCAGACTCAATGGTCGCGGAATCGAAGGATTCAATCCCTCCGAGAACAGCCGCCAAATCAGTCAAATAGCCCGCAGTCTCCGCCTTCCATTTCTTCTTCACCAATTTCTCGTCGAATTCCGTTGGCGGTTCGAAAACATATTTAATCGCCGGGATTTCGTGCAAGAATTGGACCCGTTCCAAGAACATGTCAAGCACGCATTGGCATTGGTTATCGCTCCATTGGGCCATTTTTTCCGGAGCCAATTCGCGCAACGGTGCAATCCAACGCGAGGTGTCGCCGGCGCGGAGGTATTGCTCATTGAACCAAACCGCTTTGTCTGGATTGAACCGCGCACCGGACTTGACCACGCGCGCGAGGTCAAAAGCCTCCACCGCTTCCTCCAAATTGAATAACTCCTCTTCGCCGCCGCTGCTCCAACCGAGCAACAACAGCATGTTCAGAAAAGCCTCCGGCAAATAGCCCCGTTCCCGGTAGCCCATGGAAACAGAGCCGGAGGCCGGGTCGGTCCATTCCAAAGGAAAGATGGGGAAGCCGCCTTTGTCGCCGTCTCGTTTGCTCAATTTACCGTTTCCAGTAGGCTTCAAAATCAGCGGCAAATGGGCGAAAGCCGGGGAATTCCAACCAAATGCCTCATACAATAACACGTGCAGAGGCGCGCTTGGCAACCACTCTTCACCCCGGATGACGTGGCTGATTTGCATGTGGTGATCGTCGACCACATTGGCCAAATGATAGGTCGGTAGGCCGTCGGTCTTCATGAGAACTTTGTCGTCTAGGACTGATGTGGAAACGCGTATTTCACCGCGTATTTCATCCTGAACGAGCACGTCGCGCGCTGTTTCTGGCATTTTGAATCGGACCGTGAAGGGGGCGCCTGCGGCTTCGAGTGCCGAGACTTCTTCTGCGCTCAGGGACAAGCTGTTGCGCATGGACAGCCGGGTCGTTGCATCATATTGCCAAACCGTTCCCGCGGCCTCCGCCTCTGAGCGCTTTTCGGCCATGGATTCGGAGGTGTCAAACGCTTTGTACGCATGACCGCTTTCGAGCAGCTTCGCGGTTTCACGAGCGTAGAGTTCACTTCGATGAGATTGTTTGTAAGGGCCAAAATCTCCACCTTCTGCATCGCCTTCATCTGGTGAAATCCCACACCAAGCTAGCGATTCGCGAATGTAGTCTTCGGCACCGGGCACGAAACGCGTTTGATCGGTGTCTTCGACACGCAAAATGAAGGTTCCGCCGTTTTTCTTGGCAAAGAGGTAATTGTACAGTGCCGTGCGGACTCCACCCATGTGGAGGGGCCCTGTTGGGCTGGGGGCAAATCGAACGCGAATGGGTTGGCTCATAGCGGCGCAAAGATAGGCTTCGGACGGTTGTGAAATGGCGCGTCTCGCTCGTCAAACTAGCCGTTTCAGATACGGGTAGTTCGAAGGAGCGGGGACAAGTTTGTCATCACAAATAACAACCAATGAATGCACTGAGAAATAAGGTCCAATTGATTGGACGGCTGGGGAAGGACCCCGAATTAATGAGCTTCGAAGAGGGCAAAGTGAAATGCACTTTTCCGGTGGCGACCAATGAATCTTTCCGCAATGGTGAAGGTGAACGTGTGGAGCGAACCCAATGGCACGATGTGGTGACTTGGGGGGCGCTTGCGGAGATCGCGGGTCAATACCTGAAAAAGGGCGCAGAAGTTGCCATCGAAGGCCGATTGGCGTATCGGACGTACGAGGATTCCGAGGGGCATACGCGTTATGTGACCGAGGTCGTGGCGGGAGAGATGCTGATGCTCGACCGGAAACCAACAACGTCTGAGGGCTGATGGGCAGGGGGCGAGAATGCGTTCTCGTCCCCATTTCTTCAATTGAATCCCGGCAAAGTGCAGTTCTGGCAACTTCCGTTGGTAGCCGGTTCCGGAGGCGTTAACTTTGAAGTCTCTAAATGTAGCCTCACCCCATGAGCAACTCCGGAATTTTGAAATCTTCGCTAGCGAAGAAATACGTGATGGCCTTGACGGGTCTTTTTCTTTGCCTGTTTTTGGTGGGTCATCTCGCCGGAAATCTCCAACTTTTGCTGAAGACAGGAGCTGAAGGCCAACAGGCCTTTAACGAATATGCAGAATTCATGACCACGTTTCCGTTGGTTAAAATTTTGAGCTACCTGACGTATGCGAGTGTTTTGTTCCATGTGATCGACGGCGTTGCGTTGACGATGCAAAATCGAAAAGCGCGCCCGGTAGGTTATGTGAAAGAAAATGGAGCGGCCAACGCCAAGTGGTCGAGCCGCAACATGGGCATCCTGGGCACGATCATTCTCGTCTTCCTCGTGAGCCACATGCAGAATTTTTGGTACCAAATGCATTTCGGAGACATTCCTATGGATGCCAACGGACTGAAGGATTTGCATACAGTGGTGATGCGATTTTTCAACCCTGTGGAGAACGGTTTGGCTCTCGTAGCGGTTGGGGGATATGTCTTGGCTCAATTCGCGCTTGCGTTCCATTTGTCACACGGATTTCAAAGCGGCTTCCAATCGCTTGGATTGCGCCATGCGAAATACACAGGCATGGTAGAGAAGGCGGGGCTTGCTTTTGCGCTCCTCGTTCCGGCATTGTTTGCCATCATTCCTATCACTCTTTATATCACTCAATTGTAATCGAAGACCGTCATGCTCGAATCTAAAATTCCATCGGGACCTTTAGCGGATAAGTGGACTTCGCACAAGAATCACATCAACCTCGTGAATCCTGCGAACAAGCGGTTGATTGATGTCATTGTGGTAGGCACAGGCCTGGCGGGTAGTTCCGCAGCGGCTTCATTGGCAGAAATGGGTTATAACGTTAAAGCGTTTTGTTTCCAGGATTCCCCGCGTCGCGCTCACTCCATTGCTGCGCAAGGCGGAATCAACGCTGCGAAGAATTACCAAAATGATGGTGACTCGGTCTATCGCTTGTTTTACGATACGATCAAAGGAGGCGACTACCGGAGTAGAGAGGCGAATGTGCATCGTTTAGCCGAAGTTTCCACGAGCATCATCGACCAATGCGTGGCACAAGGTGTTCCCTTCGCTCGTGAATACGGGGGGTTGCTCGACAACCGAAGTTTTGGAGGGGTCCAGGTGTCCCGGACTTTCTATGCGAAGGGCCAAACCGGGCAGCAATTGTTGCTCGGTGCATATTCAGCATTGAGCCGACAAATTTCCAAAGGCAAGGTGCAAATGTTCACCCGTCATGAAATGATGGATGTGGTGATTGTGGATGGAAAATGCCGCGGCATTATCGCAAGAAATTTGATTACCGGAGAGCTTGAGCGCCATGCGGCGCATGCTGTCGTATTGGCTTCTGGCGGATATGGAAACGTGTTTTACCTGAGCACAAACGCCATGGGATCGAACGTTTCGGCGGCATGGAAAGCGCATAAAAAAGGCGCCTTCATGGCGAACCCATGTTTTACGCAGATTCACCCCACATGCATTCCGGTGTCGGGGGAGCATCAATCGAAGTTGACTTTGATGTCCGAGTCGTTGCGCAATGACGGCCGAATTTGGGTGCCTGCAAAAAAGGAAGATGCGGAGGCAATTCGCAAAGGCACCAAACGTGCAAATGACATCCCAGAGGCGGACCGCGACTATTACCTCGAACGCCGTTATCCGGCTTTCGGAAACCTCGTTCCGCGGGACGTGGCTTCACGTGCCGCGAAGGAGCGCTGTGATGCCGGATTCGGCGTGAACGAAACGGGCGAGGCGGTTTTCCTCGATTATGCCAGTGCCATCCAACGCTACGGCAAGACCGAGGCGAATATCCGTGGATTGAATAATCCTTCGGCCGCCGAGATCACCGATCTCGGAAAGCAGGTTGTCAAGGCCAAATACGGCAACCTCTTCGATATGTACAAGCAAATCGCGGCGGACGATCCCTATGAAACCCCCATGAAAATTTATCCGGCGGTGCATTACACCATGGGTGGATTGTGGGTGGATTACAATTTGATGACCACAGTTCCTGGCTTGTATGCTGCGGGGGAAGCGAATTTCTCGGATCACGGAGCAAACCGATTGGGAGCGTCGGCACTAATGCAAGGATTGGCAGACGGGTATTTCGTTCTGCCATACACCATCGGCGACTACTTGTCCAATGACATCCGCTCTGGAGCCATCACTTCAGATTCGCCTGAATTTGAGGCGGCAGAGAAGAGTGTGCAAGACCGCATCGACCATTTGATCAACAACCCAGGCACCAAGCCAGTGGATGATTTTCACCGTCGGCTCGGGCGCATCATGTGGAACGAATGTGGCATGTCCCGCAGCGAGGAAGGATTGAAAAAAGCCATCGCGGATATTCGCGCGCTTCGAGAAGAATTTTACCGGGATGTCCGCGTTCCAGGTTCTGCCGATGGGTTTAACCCGGAATTGGATAAAGCCGGTCGTGTTGCGGACTTGTTGGAATTGGGCGAGCTTATGTGCAAGGATGCGCTGGAGCGAAATGAATCGTGCGGCGGTCACTTCCGGGAGGAATACCAAACAGAGGAAGGCGAGGCCCTGCGCGACGATGAACAATTCGCCTTTGTATCGGCTTGGGAGTTTACGGGTGATCCGAGTGAGGCCAACCTTCATAAGGAGGAATTGAAGTTTGAAAACATTGAGTTGAAGCAGCGCAGCTACAAATAATCGATCGACATGGATTTGACATTGAAAGTTTGGAGACAGAACGGACCGAAGGACGCGGGCCGCATAGAAACGTACCCTGTCAGTGGTGTGAGCCCGGACATGTCGTTCTTGGAAATGATGGACATGTTGAATGACCAAATCATCCGGGATGGCGGAGATCCTGTCGCATTTGACCACGATTGCCGGGAGGGAATCTGTGGAATGTGCTCCATGTTCATCAACGGTGAAGCGCACGGTCCCAATCGGGGCGTAACCACATGCCAACTCCACATGCGGTCGTTTAAGGACGGCGACACCATCACCATTGAACCGTGGCGCGCTGCAGCGTTTCCGGTTGTGAAGGATTTGGCCGTGGATCGAAGCAGCTTTGACCGGGTGATCCAAGCGGGGGGTTACATTTCGGTCAACACTTCCGGTGAGACCCTTGATGCCAATGCCATTCCGATTCCCAAACCTCAAGCGGACGAGGCGTTCAATGCTGCGACATGCATCGGCTGTGGCGCTTGCGTCGCGACGTGCAAGAACGCGTCGGCCATGCTGTTCGTTTCAGCCAAGGTGTCCCAATTTGCCTTGTTACCCCAAGGTCAACCTGAGCGTGCTTCCCGTGTGCAGCGCATGGTGGAACAAATGGACAAAGAGGGATTTGGAAACTGCACCAATACGGGCGCATGCGCGGTGGAATGCCCCAAGGGAATTGACCTCAGCAACATCGCTCGAATGAATCGCGACTATTTAGCGGCCTCCGTTTCGGAGGACTGAACGTTCGCCATCCGGCATACTTGGCTTCTTTTGGCGAGCCGCGCCGTATGGAATCACGGAATAATCCGTACTTTCAACCTATGAAACACATAATTTTGCTAATGGTATTTGCCACCTTGACTCTCGCAGCCACGGCTCAGAAAAAGGCAGAAATCCAATTCGAAGTGAGTGGGGTGTGTGGGATGTGCGAAGAACGAATTGAAAAGTCATTGGATGTTCCAGGCATCATCAATGCCCAATGGGATAAGGAAACAAAGAAGATTACCGTCGCATACAAGACGAAACTAATCGATGAGATGGCCATCCATCAGCGTATTGCGGATGCTGGTCATGATACCGAAAAGGTAAAGGCAACGGATGAGGTCTATGCCAACATCCACGGATGCTGCAAATACCGTGAAGGTGGCGGAAGCTGCTCAGGGGAAGACCACGACCACGATCACGACCATTAGTAGTTGAATCGTGAGGAGGTTTGGGGTCTTACTTTTCCTGGTGTTCTTCACAGAAGTGTCTTTTTCACAAGGGGTTCTGAAGGGAAAAGTGCTTACGGAAGAGGGCCATGAAGGCCACAACCATGATGCGAACGTTGGGCACGAACCGGTATACATAGCACTTCCAGGAGCTTATGTGCGCTGGGCCCATGATCCTACTTCGACTACGATAACCGATGGTTTTGGGTTCTTCAAAATTCCCAAAGCAAATGTTGGTGACACCTTGATTGCTTCGATGATCGGATTCGAATCGGCAGGCTGGGTGTACAATGGGGAGTCCTATGTTGACATCCCGCTTGAATCAGGCGTTTCGCTCGATGCTGCAGAAGTGGTTGAAAAGCGGGCGTCGACAGAGCTTTCTTTGCTTTCCCCGTTGGATGTGCAATCGTTGAACCGCAAGGAATTGGCCAAAGCGGCCTGCTGCAACCTCTCCGAAGCCTTCGAAACCAATGCTTCTGTCGATGCATCGTTCACCGACGCGGTGACCGGAACACGCCAAATCCGGATGCTGGGGTTGGACGGCAAATACAGTCAAATTCAAGTGGACAATTTGCCCGGCCCGCGAGGGCTGAGTGTAGTCAAGGGGTTGATGTTCATTCCGGGCGATTGGGTCAACGAGATTCACATCAGCAAGGGTGCCGGCACAGCGACCCAGGGTTACGAGAGCATCACGGGTCAAATCAACGTTGCACTCAAAAATCCGGAAACTGCCGACCCACTTCACACCAACCTCTACGTCAACGGCGCGGGGCGCATGGAATTCAATTACATCAGCAAACACGATGTTTCACGACGATGGAGCACAGCCGTCTTGCTCCATGGCCTTACAAACCAAAGCATCAATGACCGCAATGACGATGGCTTCCTCGATACCCCCATGCAACGGAATTACGTCGCGCGCAACGAATGGAAATTCAAAGGTGATCGCGGCGTACGCGGTGAATACGCTTTGACGGCCGTTCAAATGGAATCGGCTGCGGGTCAAGTGGGTGGCTTCGAGCCAGGTGCCGCCTGGACCGATTACATGGGAATGATGGCTTCGCCCTCTGCCCCATGGACCGCCATTACGGAATTGAACCGTATCGAAGCAACGGCCAAGACAGGCTTCATCTTTCCAGACGCCGAGTGGCGCAGCATCGGCACGCAGTGGAGTTTTTATGACCATCAGCACGTGCATCGATTCGGCAGAAACGATTACGACGGTCAAGAGCGATTTTTCCGCGGAAACGTATTGTATGCGGACATTTTCGGAAACACCAATCACGCGTTTACGACGGGCTTGACGTTTTTGTACAATGACTTTCAGGAGTCTGTCCGCTTTGCCGGTGATTCTGTGGCGCTGGCTTACGATGTGGCACGGACAGAGCGAGTGCCTGGCGCTTTTTTTGAGTACACGTGGTCGGGGAATGAGCGCTGGAGCGTAATCAGCGGTATTCGATACGATCAGCACAACCTTTTCGGCGCGTTGGTGAGTCCCCGTTTCCACGCCCGATGGAGCGTGACAGAAAACACCTCTTGGAAGGTCGCTGCCGGCCGCGGTTACCGCGCAGCGAATCCTTTCATGGAGCAGCTCGGTACCTGGGCAAGCCAGCGCCAATGGATTTGGGGCCTGAGCAGCATCGTTCGGCCTGAGATTGCGACCAACTTCGGTACGAACCTCACAAGCAAATTTCGGCTGAATTTCCGCGAAGCGACGTTGACCTTGGATGCTTACGCTACGCAATTCGAGAACAAGCTCGTGGTAGATTTGGACCAATCAACGCAGGCGATTCATCTGTACAACCTGACGGGGAAGTCATTTGCCAATACCGCTCAAGCGGAATTCAACTGGGACATGCACCGTCGTTTTGATGTGCGGTTGGCGTACCGATGGGTCAATGCCCATACCGATCGCGTCGAAGGCCTTCCGACAGAAGATCCGTTCGTGTCCAAGCACCGTGCGTTTAGTCAACTCAGTTACGGTTCGCCGCCGGACGCGCGAGAAGGTCAATGGCGTGCTGATGCGACCTTTCAATGGATCGGTGCGCAACGTCTGCCGCTGACGGATTCCAATCCTGAAGTATTTCAACGCGACGCCGTGGCGCCGGATTTCTTTCAGTTGAACGCTCAAGTCACGCGTCAATTCACACCCGATTTTTCGGTTTATGCGGGCGTCGAGAATGCGTTGAATTACAAGCAAGACCGCCCCATCATCGGCGCTGATTACGGCGACAACCCGGTCGCCCAAGGCGATTTTGATCAGTATTTCGACGCGAGTTTGGTGTACGGGCCCATCTTTGGGCGGATGTTTTATGCCGGCTTGCGTTGGGGCATTTTGCCGCCGAAGAAAGAATCGTAAATGCCTGTAGGCTCAGCGCTGTGCGCGCTTGAGCATCCCGCCACTACTTCGGGCACTCATCGTCTGACGCCTCGCGGCCGCCGTGGCGTTGTTGGGCCTGGGATCCCGCCCGCCCATGCCATCCTCAGCATACCTCGGGTCAGGGATGTAGGCCAACTTCTCCATGAATGTTGCCTCCACATGTATGCAACCAAACTCTTCTTTGACGGGCCCGCGCACCCGGTAAATGCCGCGTCCGCGAAACGCGAATTGCCGCAACGATGGAGGAAAATGTACGGTATCTAACCACGATCCTTCGGCATCGACAAAGCAGCCAAAGCTCATACGTTCACGACGCGCCGTGTGCGTTTCCTTGACGGTTACCAGATATCCCACCACATCTACCTCGCGTCCGATGCAGTCGGCGAGTGCTTCGCTGCGAACAGCGCGCTGAGCGATGGCTTGTGCTTCCTCGGTGAGCAATCGAAACGGCGATACGAGTGGAAATCCGAACAACTCGATTTGGTCGAAGGCGGTCTCGAGATCGTTGGCTTCGAATCGGGGAAGGTGAAACTGCGTGACGTCTGGCGTGAACAGCGTCGCGTCGCTGGTGCCCTTTTTGGTATGCCCGAGTAAAAAATGCGCTTCCCACTGAAGCTGTTGCGGGTTCTTCCCCGTGAACCGCAGGCCACCGCAGCGAATCAGCAGCAAGCACTGCTCCAAACCGAGCCCGGTTCGTTCGATGATCGACTCCAACGAGTCAAACGTTCCATTGGCTTGCCGCTCCCTTACGATGCGGGCGACGGTTTGCGCCTGTACACCCCGCACCAAATTGAACCCGAGCACAATCGTCCGCGCCTCGGCTTCCACACAAGCCTCCCACCCCCCGCGGTTCAGGCACGGCGGCTCAACACGCCCCCCCACCATCCGCGCTTCGTGCACGTAAAACTCGGTGCGGTAAAAGCCGCCAAAATTATTGATGCACGCCGCCATGTACTCCAGTGGCCAGTACGCTTTCAAGTAAAGGCTCTGATAGCTTTCGACGGCATACGAGGCGGAGTGTCCCTTCGCAAAGGCGTACCCTGCGAAGCTTTCGACTTGGCGCCACACCTCTTCCACCAGCACGGGGTCGCGTCCCCGGGCCCCAGCTTTCTCGTGAAAGGCGTCCCGTGCCTTTGCGAACTCTTCTCGTGACCGGAACTTCCCACTCATGCCGCGTCGGAGCACATCGGCTTCTCCAAGGTCGAGTCCAGCGAAATGATGCGCGACTTTGATGACGTCCTCTTGGTACACCATGACCCCGTACGTTTCTGGCATCAATTCGAGGAGCACCGGATGGGCGTCGGCGCGTCGCTCGGGGTGGCGGTGCCGCTCGATGTAGGCCCGCATCATGCCGCTGCGGGAAACGCCGGGCCGGATCACCGAACTCGCCGCGACCAATCCGAGGTAGTTGTCCACGCGCAGTTTCCGCATCAGCATCCGCATGGCGGGCGACTCGACGTAAAAACACCCGACGGCCAACGCCTCGCGGAGCAAGTGCTGAATGCGCGGGTCGCGTTTGAATCGGGCCATGTCGTGGACGTCGATTTGGGCAGCAGTTTGCGGGTCGTGGACAGCGATGAGGTCGATGGTGTCGCGGATTTTGCCGAGCCCGCGTTGGCTGAGGATGTCGAATTTGTACAATCCGATGTCTTCGGCGACCACCATGTCGTACTGGGTGGTGGGGAAGCCCTTGGGGGGCATGAAGGTGCCGCCAAAATGATGGAGCGGCCGGTCCGCGATGAGGATGCCGCAGGCGTGGATGGTCAACGCGTTCGGGAAATCTTGGAGGTAGCCGGCGTACCGGATGACGATGGGTTCGATTTCGTCGGCGCCAGGCGGTTGGAGCTTGCCGTCGGCGAGCCGATCGATGTCGTGTTTGGGCATGCCGAATACTTTGCCCAACTCCCGAATGACCGCGCGGTACTGAAAGGTGTTGTAAGCTCCGACCAACGCTGCATGCGGGAACCGACGAAAGATGTATTCGGTCACGTCGTCGCGGTCCGTCCACGAAAAATCAATGTCGAAATCCGGCGGATTCGTCCGGTACAGATTGATGAACCGCTCGAAATACAAATCAAGTTCGATGGGGTCGACATCCGTGATGCGTAAGAGGTAGGCGACAAGGCTGTTGGCCCCACTTCCTCGGCCTACGTAGAAGTAACCGCGGCTGCGCGCGTAACTCGTGATGTCCCAATTGATGAGGAAATACGCTAAATATCCTTGCTGCCGTATCACCTTCAATTCCATTTCCATGCGATCCAACACGTGTTCTTCATGGTCTGGATACCGATAGGCCAATCCTTCCGCACAAAGGGACCGGATCAACCGTTCGTCTTCGTCTTCGGAGCCGGTGTAGGTGTGTTGGTTGTTGTGGCTGCGACCGGCCGGTGGATCGGGCAATGCGATGCGGCACCGGTCGAGGATCGCCTCGGATCGCCCTATCCAATCCGGATTTTCGGCAAAAGCTTGATGAAAATCGGCCGATCCCAACAACCGGTCGTACGGGTGCCCCGTCGCCTCCGACGGCAATTTGCTAAGGAGTTCGTTGCGGTCAACCGCCCGCAAAATCCGGTGGCAGTTCCAATCCCGCTTGTGCCGAAATGTAAACGTATGCCAGGCGATGAGTCGGTCCCAAGGAACATCCTGGCGATCACTCAGCAGCCGCAGTTCCGCCTGCTCCCACGGCCGTACGCCAATCCATTCGTCGGGCCGCAGCGCCTCCCTAGTTTTCTTCCACCGCGTCCACGGGTATACGACGGACACACCGGGCAGTTCGGGCGCTTGCGGTTCGAACGGTCGGTGTGCATGCAGGTGGGCGTTGAGGTGTTCGCACAAGCGGGCGTACCCGGCGTTGTGGTGGGCGAGGCCAACATAGAGGGGCAGGGCGGCGTCTGCCTTGTTGCGGAAGTCGATGCCCACGGCAGGCCGCACGCCATACTCCGGCGCGAGCCGCACGAAATCCCAATGCGCAGAGGTCGCGTTGATGTCGGTCAAGGCCAATGCCGTGATGCCCGCGTCCTGTGCTTCGGAGAGCAGTTCGCGCGGTTGCATGAGCCCGTAGCGCAGGCTGAACCAAGAATGGCAGTGCAAGTGCATGACTTGCAGTTAAAAAAGCGAGGCTTGCGAGCCGTTTTGTGGGTAATCGCCGTTGCGTCGTGCCCGTGCACGGGACTCCCCCATCCCGAACATCTCGAGGTCTTGGTGGATTTCGAAGGCGTGTTCGGGATAAATGCGTTCACCCGTGGGTTGCAGGAGGTCAGAGCTGTTGGCGCGGGGATCCCGGATATCGGGCGAAATGGGGTAGGCGTTGAGTTTGGATGCGGAACAGGGCCGCAACATGCCGGTGATATCGGAGAGCGGGGTGTCGAGGTCGATCCAGGCCTGCTCTTGCTCTTCATCCAACACCACGGGCGACCGGTGGTGGCCGATGGCTTGCATGAGGCCGTTGGCGACGGTGGTGAGGATGGCAAAGGAGCGGGTGATTTCGCCGGTCCCAGGGTTTGCCCACTCGTCCCAAATTCCGGCCAGGCCGAAGGGATGTTTCCCGTGGCGTGCGTAGACGAGGTAGGGTTTGGTGAGCTTCTCTTGGCGCGGCCCTTCGATGAAGGCGTCGGCGACGACGATGCATCGGCGGTCGCGGATGGATTGTCGGAACATGGGCTTTTGGAGGATGCCCATGGCGCCGGTGTATGCAGGGTGGTCTTCTTTGTTGTGATCGCCTTCGGATCGGGCGTTGATCATGTAAAATTGCTTCTTGGCCCAACGCGGGGTGAAGCCGAATTGCTGCATTTGGACCGTTCGCGGGGCGTCGCTGGCAATCACGGGAGCGTATTCGCCGTGGGAGACGTTTGCATTGGGCCGCCACTGTGCGTGGATGTCCGGCGCGGCCTGGACTTGGAAGCGCTTTTCAATGGTTTGAACGGAAGAGACGGTTACGTAGCGGCCACACATGACGGGATGAATTTACTGATGACGGTTGGCGAGAAGCAAGGGCGCTTCACCATTAAAGGGATTGGGGCGTCCGATGGTGCGTGCTTCCATGCCGGCCGCGGTGACGACACTGCGGTCACCGTATTGGTTTCGGATTCGGTCGAGAGCGCGGTACAGCTCGAGTCGCTCATCGGCATCGTCGAAAAGATCCATTTGAAACCCGCCTTCGACGAGGTGGCTGTAGCGGACGCCGATGAGGCGGACTTGGACGCGGCGGTTGTAAAGCTGTTCGAAGAGTGCTTTCACCTTAGGTATGAGCACGTGATCGGAGGAAGTGTACGGAATGCGGGCCTGGAGGGAGCGCGTGTCGAAGTCTGCGTACCGGACTTTGACAGCGACGCAGGCAGTGAGTTTGCGTCCGCGGCGCAGTTGGTAGGCGAGGTTTTCTGTCATGGCGACGAGGATGCCGCGGAGTTTTTCGACGTCGGTGGTGTCCTTCGCGAAGGTGCGCTCGGTCGAGATGGATTTGCGTTCGTTGAAGGCGATGACCGGACTGGGGTCGATGCCGTGGGCTTTGCGCCAAATGGAGGTGCCGTTTTGGCCCAACACCTGCTCCATCAGCTCGATGGGCATTTCCTGAACGGTGTGGATGCGTTTGACGCCGAGGTTGCGGAGGGTTTGGTAGGTGCGCGTGCCGACTTGGGGGATTTTGCGAATGGAGAGGGGCGCGAGGAAGGGGCGTTCTGTGCCATGGTCGACCTTGAGAGTGCCGGAGGGTTTGGCTTGGCCGGTGGCAACCTTGCTCACCGTTTTGCTGGTGCTCATGCCAAACGAAATGGGCAAGCCCGTTTCCCGGATGACGCGGTCGCGTAGTTCGCGGGCGAATTGCCAGCAGCCGAAGAATCGATCCATGCCGCTGAGGTCGGCGTAAAATTCGTCGATGGAGGATTTCTCGCAGACCGGCACAGCTTCTTGGATGATTTCGGTCACCGCCTTCGAGTGCTTCATGTAATTCATGGAATTGCCTCGAATGACAAGGGCTTCGGGGCACATGAGCCGTGCTTGACGCATGGGCATGCCGGAATGCACGCCGAACGCTCGCGTTTCATAACTGCATGCGGCCACCACTCCGCGGTCACCCGTCCCGCCGATGAGGATGGGTTGGCGCATGAGCCGGCTGTCCATGAGCCGTTCAACCGAGACAAAAAAAGTATCGAGGTCGAGGTGCAGAATGGCACGGGCAGACGGTGGCGGGGTCGTGTTCATTTTGGATTGCTAAAATAATGAGCAAAGCCAAAAATAAACGCAAAGCGTGTGAAATTATTTTGTGAAGCGAGGCATTCGTTACGGACAACTGCCGCCAAAGGCGGAAAGCACCGCCAACACATCCTCCACATTTGTCGCCCCATCGCCGGTCACATCTCCTGGACATTCCGACAAGCAACCGAAATCGGCCAACAGCAACAACACGTCTTGCACCTCGGTAAGTCCATTGCCGCTCAAATCCGTCAAACAATAGCATGCCTCGGGCGCGGTAAACGCCGCGGGCACATAGAAACTGCACGCGTCTTCCGCCGTAAACGACACGGTCACATCCACCGGAAGCCCATCCGAAGGCAGCCCGGTCAGCACTACGGTTTTGGGGCTCGGGGTGAGCGAGAACAGCGAACCGTTGACATTGATCAGGCCGGTGGTCGGCGGCGCTTGAAAGGTGATCACCAGCGTCTGTGTGTAGCTGTCCGTTTCGGGGTCGCACAGGCTCTGCTCACCGATGGCGACATCCGTGATGCTGCATCCTCCTATGTTCCAACCCATGTCGCTGAACATGCCCAAAAGCGCTGGGCCCGGATCGTGGTTGGCCTCGGCCGTATTGAGCCCGGGGGTCATCAAGCTGTTGGGCGTGCCGGCGGGGTAGGTGGATTCGTTGAGGTGGCTGTAGCTCGAGCCCACGGAGTACAGCGATGGCGCGTAAATCCGTGGCCGTCCGCCGCCGACACCTTCCATACCGCCGCTGCCGTTCCAATAAATCGCATTCGAAGTGAGCGCGCTGCCGAGGGTTTGCGATCCATTGGGCAAATCCAAGAGCGCCGTCGAGTCGGCGGTTTCGGTAAAGTGGTCGTAGGGATAGGGGGTGTTGGCGGTGCCGATGAAGCCAAATCCGTTCGTGTAGTATGCGCTGCCGATGAAGCCAAGGCCGTGTGCGATTTCGTGAAGCGCAGCAGTGACAAAGTCGTACGTGCCGGAAGGCGTAGCGCCGTCGGTGCCGAAGTACCAATTGGCCGAGCTGTTAAAGGAACATGTGATGTCCGATTGCTCGGATAAATCCGTTCCTCCCAGTGCATTGGCCAATGCAACCGCGTAGTAGGTATCTTCAAATGGAGCGCCATCGAAATTTTCCTGCAGGTTGGTGGGCGCGGCTTGTGCCAAAGCATTGGAGCCCAACTCTTCCCAGGTTGCGTCGATGCGGATGGTGACGTCGGATGCAATCAACACGGACCAGATATCGACGGCATGGTTGAATGCGATGATGGCATCGCTCGGAAAGCCATTGTAATTCACGATGATGTTGGCGTCGCGTGGCGCATCGGGTGTGTACCAAGCGGGTGCTGCAATGAAGGTGTTGGCGTCGACCGGAATGGCTTCCAATCCCTGACCGCAGGCTTCATGCATGCATCTCATGGAGGGCAAGCCGCATATGCGCTGTGCCTGCATCAATCCCCCAGTGAAAACACTGAAGACCGCGACCAACCAAATTCCGTGAGTATTCCAAGATTGCCAACGCATCAAAGCCCATTTTGGAATCTACAAGATAGTTCATGGCCATGGAATTTTTCGCTTTCCGATGGCATTGCTATTTTTGTTAGCAAATTTGTACCATGCCGGACGCACTCCCTCATTTCGCCCAACGACTGAAAGAACTCCGAAAGGAACGTGGATTGACGCAGCAAGAGCTCGCCGACCGCTTGGGTTTGAAGCGCGCGGCGCTCGGTGCTTACGAAGAAGGCCGAGCGGAGCCTCGGCTCATCAATGTGGTGGCCATCGCTGACTTTTTCGGGGTGTCGGTGGATGCTTTGCTCAAAGGCGCGGGCACGGACGATGCCCGAACACGTGGCCAATCCATGCGGGTGCTGTCTGTGGCGGTGGATTCAATAACAGATGAAGAGCGTGTGGCAGTCGTTCCAGTCAAGGCAGCTGCGGGCTACCTCGACGGCTACGGTGATCCGGATTATGTGCAAGGGCTGCCCACGTTTGGCCTTCCACTGCCCGAAGTCACGCCCAATTTGACGCACCGTCTGTTTCAAATCGAAGGCGAAAGCATGCTGCCGGTTCCCAGCGGCAGCTACATTTTGAGCACGTTTGAGGAAGATTGGCACCGTGTCGGCGGCATGCGTCCGTACATCGTGGTGACCCGAGATCAAGGCGTGGTCTTCAAGCGCATAGAAAATCGCTTGGATACCGGGCATCGGGATTTGTGGTTGATTTCGGACAATCCGGATTTCCCGCCCTACTCCGTGGCACCTGGTGATGTGGTCGAAGTTTGGCGGGCGCGGGGCTATTTGGCGTTTGATTGGCCGACACCTGCTTTTTCAGGAATGGAGCGGATCCAAGGCACCCTCGACTCGCTGCGCGCGGAGATTCACGCGCTCAAGGCTGCGCGCTAAAAAGGCTGCGCAAAGACATTCCCATTTACACTCCCAACGCGACCACTTCCTTCACGGCTTCCAATTTGGACGTGAGGAGTTGCTCGATGCCTCCTTTCAGCGTTTGCATGCTCGAAGGACACCCGCTGCACGCACCGCGCATGTGCACGTAAACTTTGCCGTCTTTGAACGCTTTGAAGTCGATTGCACCGCCGTCTTGTTCCACCGCTGGGCGCACAAACTCATCCAACAGGTACTTGATTTCCGCATCGAATTCGGACGGTACGATATCGGATTCCGCAATGAATTCAACGTTGGGATCCGACTTGGCTGTAACCGCAGGCTGTTCAGGCTCGGCCAATTTTTCTTGAACCTTGAGAAATGCTTCGGTGTCCACAGCGACTTCATTTTCCATGAGCCATTCGCGGATGTATTCACGCAATTGCTGGACAATCATCTCCCAACCGAGCGACTCATCCTTGCTGACAGAGACGAAAGCTCCGCTGATGAAAACGCCCTGAACGAAGGGGAAATTGAAGAGTTCTTCCGCGAGCGGCGAACACCATGAAGCCTCCTCTTTCGATCGGAATTCTGCTTGGTGTTGGTCGGCAATCAATGGCCGGTCGGCGACAAATTTCATGACCGCCGGATTGGGGGTCATTTCCGCATATACGCTGGTTGGGATTGTCATGGTGCAAAGGTAGTCAGCGTCTTGTAAATTGCCGTTTCGAATTGAAGATGAAAACCTGGGAGAAGATGAAATTTTTGCAAAGCAATTTGCGCAGTGTATGCGGGCTAATCACGGCCCTTTTGCTCACAGCGAGC
The DNA here is from genome assembly GCA_049416245.1 of Flavobacteriales bacterium. Lineage (GTDB taxonomy): Bacteria > Bacteroidota > Bacteroidia > Flavobacteriales_D > Sanyastnellaceae > UA16. The sequence goes on from JBMSHA010000001.1 coordinate 28,950, forward strand.
ATGCAAGCGCAGGAGACGTTTCCTGTCAATGGTGTTGTGAACAAGAATGTCGTGCGTACGGCACTTGAGCACGCCACGGTGCATCTGAACGCGACGGAAATCATGGAAGACGCGACGGTTGTCATCTACCAAGGCCGCATCGAACAGGTGGGCAAGACGGCCGAAATCCAAATTTCAGGTGCGGTGGTTCGCCATGATTTGCAAGGCTTGCATGTGTACCCTTCGTTTGTGGATGTGCAAAGCGCCTACGGGATGCCTGAAGCCCAACGCGAAGGGTGGAGCCGCGGCCCACAAGATCTCAGCGACAAAAAAGGGGCTTATGGCTGGAATGAAGCGATTCGCCCCGAAACTTCTGCGGCGGCGGTTTTCGATCCCACGGCCGCTGAAAAATCCCGCGAAGCGTATCTGAAGGGAGGATTTGGAGCGGTGGTTTCACACGTGCAGGACGGCATCGTTCGCGGCTCCGGTGCGTTGGTTGCGCTCTCCGAAGATCCGCGTCGCGCGTTGCTCAAGCCCACCGCCTCGGCACATTTTAGCTTCCGTAAAGGGACCTCATCGCAAGATTATCCTCGGTCGCTCATGGGCTCGACCGCGTTGTTGAAACAGACGTACTTCGACGCCGATTGGTATGCCGACGCCAGCCGCATGAACGAACGTTTGGAGACCAATTTGTCGTTGGAGGCGTTCAATGCCCAACGCGAGTTGCCTGCATTTTTTGAAGCGGGCGGCTGGGAAGATGCGTTGCGGGCTGATTTTCTAGCGGATGAGGTCGGGCACGAATTCATCTTGGTTGCGGGTAACAACGCCTATCAACGTTTGGATGAATTGACAGCAACAGGGGCGACGCTGGTGTTGTCCCTTGACTACCCGACGCCCTTCGATGTGAGCGACCCGTTTACCTCACGACTGGTAGGATTGGATGAATTGAAACATTGGGAATTGGCGCCGACCAACGCAGCCCGTGTTCATGCTGCCGGCATTCCATTTGCCTTGACGGCGGATGGTCTCAGCAGCCCCAGTGAAATCCGCAGCGCTGTTTGGAAGTCCATGCAACATGGGTTGCCGGAAGACGTGGCGTTGGCGGCGCTAACCGAGGGCCCTGCCCGGCTTATCGGCGCCTCCGATCGCGTGGGCGCCATCGCGCCTGGAATGGAGGCCAACATGCTCATTACAGACGGCCCGATCTTCCACCCGAACGCCCAATTGCTCGAAAATTGGGTGCAAGGGACACAGCACGTATACGTTGAACGCAAAGCGGTGGATGTGCGCGGAACGTACGATTTGGCCATCGGTGATCAGGTGCTGCGGATGGAAGTGAAAGGAGATCTGGCCAAGCCCAAGGCACACATTGCCATCGACTCGACGGAATTCAAGGTCAAATTCAATCCCGACGGCCGGATGGTGAGTTTGGGATTTACGCTGGATACGCTCGGAATGGATGGTTGGTGGCGTTTGTCGGGCAACGTCTGGATGGACAGCCGGATTTGGGAGGGACGTGGTCAGCGCGCGGACGGGTCTTGGTTTGAATGGAGCGCCATTCGGCAAAACGAAGCCGAAACCAAAGACGCGGATTGGAGTGCTCAGCCGGACTCCACGGCAGGCGAAGTCATTTGGCCCTTTGTGGCATACGGTAATGTTGAGCGCCCGACGCAGCGAACGGTTTGGTTTGAGGGCGCCACGGTTTGGACGTGCGAGGAAGCCGGTAAATTGGATAATGCGGATGTGGTCATCCACAACGGCGAAATCCTCGCTGTAGGGCAAGGCTTGGATGAGGCTGCGGTATTCGGCAGCAACATTCCTGCGTATGAACGGATCAACGCCCGAGGAAAACACCTCACGCCGGGGATCATTGATGAACACACGCACATCGCCGCAACCCGGGGCATTAACGAAGGCACCCAGGCGAGCAGTGCGGAGGTGAGCATCGAGTCGGCCGTCAACAGCGAAGACGTGAATATATACCGCCAGTTGGCCGGCGGCGTGACCACTGCACAAATCCTGCATGGATCGGCCAATCCCATCGGCGGCCAAAGCGCCATCATCAAATTCCGCTGGGGCGCTTCGCCTCGCGAAATGCTCTTCGAAGACGCCTCGCCATTCATCAAATTTGCCCTCGGTGAAAATGTGAAGCAAAGCAATTGGGGCAACGACTACCGCTCACGCTTCCCTCAGACGCGTATGGGGGTTGAGCAGGTGTACTACGACCATTTTTACAGAGCACGCGAGTACGACCAGGCTTGGAGGGAATACAACCAGCTTTTGCGCAACGCGAGTCGCCGCTCTCGCAAGAACAATGCCCTTCCGGCCGCGCCGCGTAAAGATTTGGAATTGGAAACCCTCGCCCAAATTCTCAACGAAGAGCGCTTTGTGACCTGCCACAGCTACCGCCAAGACGAAATCAATATGCTGATGCACGTGGCTGACTCCATGGGCTTCACCATCAACACCTTCACCCACATCCTCGAAGGATACAAGGTCGCCGACAAGATGGCCGCGCACGGTGCAGGGGGCTCGAGCTTCAGCGATTGGTGGGCGTACAAATTTGAAGTAAAAGACGCCATTCCATACAACGGTGCTGTCCTGCACGGGCAAGGCATCGTAACGGCATTCAATTCTGACGATGCGGAAATGGCGCGCCGCCTCAATCAAGAAGCGGCCAAGGCCGTCAAGTACGGCGGCGTCTCGGAAGAGGAAGCATTGAAATTTGTGACCCTCAATCCAGCAAAGCTTCTCCGCATCGATCACCGCGTGGGGTCGATCGCGGTGGGCAAAGACGCGGACATTGTGCTATGGGATGACCATCCACTCAGCATCTACGCGCGGGCCCAACAAACCTACGTGGACGGGGTGAAATACTTTGACTTGGATGACGATGCAGCGAAAAAGGACTGGATGCAAGCCGAACGCGCACGCCTCGTGCAAGCCATGAATAAAGCCGCGGATGGCGGCGGCAGGGCGCCAACTGAACGCCCGAGATTCCACTACCACTGTGACACCTTAACTGACGAGAACCGATGAACAACAAAGCACTACTGATCTTGGGATGGGGACTGCTTTCAGCGGTCTGGGCTTGGGCACAACCGACTCCTGCCCCAGCACAATCCGAATCCATCCTCGTTTTGAATGGCACCGCACACCTCGGAACAGGCGATGTGTTGGAGAACAGCGCCATCGGTTTTCGCGACGGCAAAATCGATTACGTGGGCTTCGCTCGAAGTGTCGACCGCGCGCGCTATGACCGCATCATCGAGGCCAAAGGTCACCACATTTACCCGGGTTTCATTGCGCCGAACTCCACATTGGGGTTGCAAGAAATTGGAGCGGTGCGGGCGACAAGGGATGACGAAGAAGTGGGCACGTTCAAGCCACACGTGCGCTCCATCATCGCATTCAACACGGACAGCGAAGTGACACCTACCGTGCGATCAAACGGCGTTTTGATGGGCCAAATCACCCCACGCGGCGGGGTCATCAGCGGTTCGAGTTCGTTTGTTCATTTCGACGGATGGAATTGGGAAGACGCGGCATTGCGGACAGTGGATGGCATCCATTTGAATTGGCATTCGACCCATCACCGCCATCGCGAAGACGGAACAATTGACGTGCGCAAGCGCAAGACGTATGACCAAGAGCGCCACGAAATCCAACGCTTCTTTACGGAAGCAAAGGCCTATGCAGAAGATGTGAAGCGGCCCAGTTCAGCGGTGAAAGACCTGCGACAAGAAGCGATGCGCGGCTTGTTTGACGGCAGCTTGCGGCTTTACGTTCATGCCGACGACGTCCGCCAAATCACCGAAGCAGTGCACTTCAAGCGCGAGCTCGGCATTCGGCACATGGTCATCATCGGCGGGTACGACGCGCCATTGGTGGCGGATTTGTTGCGGGACAACAACGTGCCTGTGATGGTACAACGCTTGCATTCGCTCCCTCGATTTGCAGAGGACGATGTGGATCAGCCTTTCCGATTGGCCAAGGAATTGGAGGATGAAGGCGTGTTGTACTGCCTGCAAAATGCTGGAGGCATGGAGCACATGGGCGTGCGGAATTTGCCGTTTTATGCGGGAACGGCACATGCGTATGGATTGACCTATGAGCAGGCTGTCCAGAGCATCACGTTGAATGCAGCGAAGATCATTGGGGTCGATGCGTTTTGCGGAAGTCTGGAAACAGGAAAGGACGCCACCCTCTTCATTTCAGAAGGTGACGCCCTTGATATGCGGACCAATTATGTAACGGACGCCTTCATCCAAGGTCGCTCGATTGATTTGGATAACCGGCAGCGTCAGCTCTACCGGAAATACCAAACCAAATACGGCGCACCGATTCTGGACTGACGCCGACGTCGCTATTGAATCTGAACGTAGAGCTCTTTCGGGGATTTGACCTCGTACCTGAACGTGCGTTGGATTTCCTCGCCTGGCTTGATTTCCAGATCCCAAATAACCTGACCGGTCGACTTATCGACCTCTGCACCGTCGAGTTTGAGGCGGTTAATCTCGATTTCCTCATTGTCGGCGATGGGCAGCTGGTCGTCGATTTGAATGTGAATGGGGGCATCCTTGCGGTTCGTAGCAGTGAAGACATATTCGCGCAGGAATTCCTTTTTGCCGCTGATCAAACTTGAACGGTCTTCGCGCATGGTCCGCTTCCGCCGCACCTGAATGGACGGATCTGGGCCCAACGAAATCGATAACGTGTCCTGGGCGAAGTCGAGCCGAAGTTGGCTTTCTCCGACGTAGTCGTCCTCGAAATAGATGTGCATGCGGCCGTTGATGAGGTCCAATTCCTCCCAATCAGTAAACAACGCCGTCAAGTACACTTGCGGATCGAGTTTTGGGGTGCATTGGTATAGGTACTCCACGGGCAATTGATGCTCGAGGACGCGCACCGCGTGGGGATTTCCGTCGCCGGGGATGTCATAGCGGGCACTCACGTCAAAGCGGGTTTGGGTGGGGTTGTGCTCCACAGAGACGGCTGCGAAATTCATGGATTCGTTGGCGTCAAATTCTTCGCGGCGGCGCGCGCGTGGAGAGAACAAGGCTTCGCGCTCGTCGAGTTCAGCTGAGATTTGGACGGATTCTAAAACCGAGATGTCCGGCGAAAGCGAGACGTTCATAACGGGATCACTCACGGCCAACGTTTCAACTTGGTGGCCGATGCTTTGGTATTGCACGGTGCTGACGCCGGCCGGCACCGAGAGGCTGTAAAATCCGTTGACGTCTGTCACGGCGCGGTTGCTCCCAACGCTGACTTGGGCGCCGATGAGCGGTTGTCCATTGGTGTCATACAGTTGTCCTCGGATTTGTTGAACGTTGGGGTTATAGGGCTTGGCTTTGAGCCATGCATTTGCCGCGCCAGCTTGTTTTCCGTACACGGCGTTGCCGTCGAGACTCCAAGGCTGGAGTACCGGCTTCGAACGGTTTTTACTCGGCGTTCCGGTGGCGATGCTCAGGCCTACATTTTCCCATGCTTCGCCGGTATTCTGGTAGACCAGTGCTTGGTATTCCAATTTCAACGGCTCGGTGATGTCAGAAACGCGCGCGTTGTAAGACGGATTCCATCCGGCATTGTGCATCCAATAACTCAGCAAGAGTTTTCCTTCTGTGGCACGCGCGGCCTCTACATTGACAATGACTTCCAGCGACGTCTCGGTTCTCAATTGCGGCAACGCATTCGATTGCCGGTCGATAGCGTACATGGATTCTTGGATATCCGCGATGCGCTTTTGGAGGTCGAGCCGGCCGGTTTGAATGGCCTCGAAGCGCTCGCGAAAGAATTCCGAGGCACGGATCAATCGCTCGAGGTCAACACCGCTGTCTTTCACCGTAAAACCTTGGTTATTCAGCAGCAACTGCTCTTCACGATCAAAGATGACGTTCTGGGTATTCAGTTGGTTGATTTGCTTTTGCAATTCGTTGCGTTCGATTTGCAGCCGGTTGCGCTCCTCGGCGGTGCCGGCGCCGCTCAGCGTGTCGGTGTGGTACCGGTGCGTGATGCTGAGCACTTGAAAGGGACCGTTCCCGGTAAGGCGAATTTGCGCAGGATCGATGGCGGTATTGAGTCCTTGGAAAACGACTGTGGACAATCCCGACGCGAGATCCACTTCCGCGACGCGTTCGATTTGGGCGCCTTGTTGGTAGACGACTACGTGGTCAATTTGGGTGGTTACGGCAACTTCTTTGGAAGCAGATGGTGAATTTGACGCAATCGCCGCAAAGCTGAAAGCGGCAAAGGTGAGGGCCAAGAGGGCGTGTTTCATAAAGCTTGATTTGTGCGATGATGATTTTCAACGCTTCAAACCAAGGAGCATGCCAAAAATTTAAAACCCGATTTTTTCGCGGACGCGTTGGAGTACCGGTTGGGCCACTTCACGGGCGCGTGCCGCGCCTTTGGCCAACTCGGCATCGAGGGCTGACTTGTCGTTCATCCACCGATGGAATTCCGCGCGCTCGTTGGCAAACCCATCCACAACGGCTTCCAGTAGCGCCTTTTTCGCATGGCCCCAGCCGTACCCACCTGCGCGCAAGGACGCAGCCATGTCCGCAGCATCTGATGGAGTGGCGACGAGTTTGTACAACTGATACACCACGGCGCCGTCCGGATTTTTAGGCTCTTCCAGCGGGGTGGCGTCGGTGATGATTTCTTTGTTGATCCGCTTCTTCAGCGCGCCGGGTTCCGTAAAGATGTCCAGGGTATTGCCTTTGGATTTGGACATTTTACCACCGTCCAATCCGGGGATCAATTGGGTCTCTTCCCGAATCATCTCTTGCGGTACGACAAACGTTTCACCCATCTTGTGGTTGAAACGGCTGGCCACATCTCGGGTCATTTCCAAATGCTGCAATTGGTCTTTTCCTACGGGCACAAAGTCCGCATCGTACAGCAAAATGTCTGCCGCCATGAGCATGGGATAAGAGAACAATCCGCCGTTCACGTCTTCCAATCGGTCTGCTTTGTCCTTGAAGCTGTGCGCCAGAGTGAGCCGCTGGTAAGGAAAGAAACAATTCAAGTACCAAGCGAGTTCGGTCACTTCGGGGACATCACTCTGTCGGTAAAAAACCGTGCGCTCCGTGTCCAGACCGAAGGCGAGCCAAGCGGCAGCGACAGCATACGTGTTTTCGCGCAACGTAGCCCCGTCCTTCACTTGCGTCAGGGAATGCATGTCCGCGATGAACAGGAAGGATTCGTTATCCGACTGATGGGCCAATTCAATGGCGGGACGAATAGCGCCCAACAAGTTGCCCAAATGCGGGGTTCCGGTGCTTTGTATGCCTGTAAGGATGCGTGCCATGCGGGTCAAATTTACGTTGGCTTGGGCGGTTCTCAGGGCACCGGGCCAAAGGAATTATTGCTGCGCCCCACTCACCGGTCGGATCCGGTAGGCGTCAGCCCGGATGCTATCGCGTTCTGTTCCGAATCCGACGGCGAAGAAATACAACCGTTCTGGCAGTTGATGAAGCGTAAAGCGGAGGTTGCCTCGGGTCCAATTTCGGAGGTGATCTCCGGACGATGACACCGGGACATGCTCCAGCCAATGCCGATCGCCGTTGGGCCATTCGGCTTCAGCGATCCACTCGAATTGGAGGGCATCGCGACCGGCGTGATTTCCACCATGCCAGAACCAGCAACTCGCTTCCATTTCGCGGTGCAGCCACGAACTATCCGGTCTTACCGTGTCGATGAGCAGGTATTCGTTTTGCCGCCCGGTATGGATGGCCCCGCCTTCCAGCGCTGCTGCAAACGGCTCATCATTGAGCGATTTCCACCTGAGGTCCACAGAATCAGGAAGTGCCCAATGGTATGAGCTTTGTCCTTCATCCGGGAAAAAATCGTCTAGGTTGATCAGGCGGACGAGCGGATCCGAGGTGGGAGCTGCCGATGACCAAAGTCGGCGATCATCGGCCTGCCAAGTCTCGGTGGCGTCACACGCATACACGAGGACATTCCTTGAACGGGCTTCTGTAGGAATGGCTTCCCTCAAGGCGTGCTTTGGCAATCGGGCGTGCCCCATCCATTCCATGAGCGCGCGGGACTCAGTGATGCTCATGCGCGTCAGGTGAGTCGCTGTGACCGGCAATCCCGTTTGAAAAGCGGCGGCCAATGCATTTCGATGGGCCATCATGCTGCCTTCCCTTCCCACGCTTTCGCTGCCCATTTGGAACCAGGGAACCGGGTGAATGGCAACAGCTTGATGCGTTTCTGCCAATCGCCGAAGGGATTCAAACGGTTCGACTTGCGCGGAAAATGGATTCGGCTGCATCGCCATTTGGTTCCGCGCTTCAATTTGCATCCACCCAGCATCTGCAGCAAACAACGCGATGAGCATGAGGGGTGCGATTCGCCCTCCTCGTTGCCCCACCCACCATATGGCCGCGATGGGAAACGCCCATACAGCCGGCCAAGTAAAGCGTCCGATGGCACGGAATTGTTGGAAAAGTTTGGCCTTTTCGAGCCAGGCTTACCGACCGGTCAGAAAGGGCTCGCCGACAGCCACCGCAAACAAAACGATTCCGGCGACCAACCCCGTCCAGAGTCCTTTTGGTGCAAGGACCCATTCTTGACGTTGCCACAGTTTCCACAGGCTGAACAAGAGCGCTCCCGCCGCGAAAAACCACGTTCCGGTGCCCAGAAATCCCCAAGCTTCCCAGGTGGTCAGGCCCCAACCCAATTCGCGGCGCACGGCACCCAGCGGTCCGTGCGAAGGCAGCAGCGCGGCATTCCATCGGCTCACGTTGTCCCAAAAACCATAGGGCCGATCGGTTCGGAACGGATGCCCGTCCGTAATGGTCAGCAACCCCACGTAAAGCAGTAAGGGTGTAGCGGCTGTCACTATGAGTTGAGTCCATCGTTGCACGCTTTGCTTTCGCTGAAATACCATATGCAATCCGCCGACCAAACCGGCGAAAGCAGTAGCAACCGCTCCGAGGTATGCATGTGTCAACAGCCAAATGCTCAGGTTCAGGATTTGGATGGCGGAACGTTTCCAAGTGGGCCGCTCGTTCCACCGCAATTGAAGCCACCATGAAAGCGGCAGGGCTACGCTATAAGCCAATGCATAATGCCCCGTCCAGCGCAGTGCTTGGGGATGAAATAAGGGGATGAGGCTGCATGCCCATGGAACCCACCAAGCCTTCACGCGGAAATGACCGGCGATTTTGACCAAGACACCGGCAGCGGCTCCCCAAGAAGCGATGATGAGCACGTGGAGGATTCCAGCGGTCCATTCTGCTGGAATGAGCCCTGGAACGAGCCACCCGCCCGTGAGCCACGCAAGGAGAGGATGGCCGTCTGTGTAGAACACGTGTTCGGAAAAAGGCCAACCCATGCCGCCGAATTCTGGGCTGAACGGTGTGCTGTGCGCCCATTGCCAAGCCAACGTATACACATTCTTGACCGCGTCCCGGCTCGAAGCAAGCAACACGCTGTTGGGTCGGAAAAACACATCCGGATGCAAAAAAGCCACCC
>JBMSHA010000002.1:0-29899 GCA_049416245.1 Flavobacteriales bacterium
TCGCCGTACAATCTGGGATGCCCTACCATGCGAGCATCGCCATGGCCAAAGGAGCTGTCGAGGGCCTCACGCGCACTCTGGCCGCCGAATGGTCCCCTCAAATTCGGGTGAATGCCATCGCCCCTTCACTCACCGACTCATCGCTCGCAGAGCCCATGTTGTCAAACGAATCAAAACGTATAGCCGCCGCGGAGCGTCATCCATTGCAGCGGGTCGGTACGGCTGAAGGCGTGGGTTCCCTCGCGACGTGGTTGCTTGGAGATTCATCGGCCTTTGTAACGGGTCAGGTATACGCTGCAGATGGCGGCATGGGGAGCATTCGCATATGAGTGCCTTTAAAACCCTAAACGACCTCGATCTTGAGTTGATGTCCCAGCGACGACGGGGGCGCCTGGTCAATAGCTTGAGCGGTTTCAAAAGCGCAAATTTGATTGGGACTGCCAGCGACACCGGCCGGCTCAACCTCTGCATGGTAAGTTCGGTCGTGCACTTGGGTTCGGATCCCGCCTTGTTGGGTGTGGTATTTCGGCCTCCCGTGGAACGGGAGCGCGGCAGCCACACGTATTGGAACATCCGAGAAACGGGGTGCTTTACCGTCAATCACGTTGCGGCCGAGCAAACGCTCGATGCCCACCAGGCAAGTGCGCGGTACCCGGATGAGACCAGCGAATTCGACGTATTGGGATTGACGCCGACGTTTCGTTGCGGATTCGAAGCTCCGGCCGTGGAGGAAAGTCCGGTTCGGATCGGATTGGAGCGTGTGGATGAATGGGAAATTCCGCAAAACCGTTGCCGTTTTGTGGTGGGCCAAATCCGTTGGGTGGAGTTCCCGGAAGATGCGTGGTGTTCCGACGGGTACCTTGACTTGGAATCGCTGGATGTCGCAGCTTTGAGCTCACTTGACGGCTACCACCGCACGAGCAAAATTCACCGACTTGCCTACGCTAAACCGGAGGTAGATCGTCCCGAGGCCATGCTGGATTTCATGAAGGGTTGGCCGGATGCTTGATTTTTCAAGAATTCACCGAAATTTGTCTTATGTCAGAAGCTGCTAGCATCACTGATCGTCAAGGGCGAACGCTCTTGCATCACGAGGTCATTTCGGAGAATCCGGATGCGCCTTGGTTGGTGTTTGTCCATGGCGCCGGCGGTAGCATCCGAACCTGGAAATTTCAAATCGAAGCCTTCGCACCGCACTTCCGGCTATTGCTCATCGATTTACGCGACCACGGAAACAGCAAGGACATCCTTCCCGCTTTCCCAAGCTACGACTTCGACATCGTCGCGGAAGATATTTTGCTGGTCATCGACCATCTGCGCATCCAAAAGGCGCACTTCATGAGCCTGAGCATAGGGAGTGTCATTCTGCAGAAGATTGACATCACCCGCCCTGAATTGGTGGACCGCATGGTCATGGCCGGTGCAATTTTCGACGGAAGCCGGATGATGCATTGGTTTGTGCATTCAGGTAAATTGTTGTCTTTCATCTTGCCTTACCAGGCGCTTTATTGGTTGTTTAGCTTTATCGTCTTGCCGCGGAGGAATCATCGATTGAGCCGCTACATCTTCCGTCGCCAGAGTCAGCGGTTGTCCACGCGCGAATACTTGAAGTGGATTGAGCTGTATAAACCGTTCTTTCATTTGATCAAAGATTACGTCAACAGGCCGGTGATGAAGAAGGGCTTGGTCGTCATGGGTAGCCAAGACCACATTTTCTTTCGAGCAGCCAAGCGCTTCACCGAGCTTCAAAAAAACATGCGGCTCGCGGTGATTGAGAATTGCGGACATGTTTGCAGCATCGAAGCCCCCGAGTTGTTCAATGATTTGGTGCTGCGATTTTTGCAGGATCAGGAAGTGCCTGATGCGGTCAAAGCAACGCCGGTTCCCATGCGTTGGTCGGAATTGAAGGCCCTGCAAAAAGCCTGAAGCGGTCATTCCATTCAAAACTTTTTGCCTTCGGCTTGGTTAACATTCCATGCGCCGAACACACTTTCCACCGGACAAAACATGCCCTGCATGTGAGCGTCCATTTTCCTGGAGGAAGAAGTGGGAAAACTGCTGGGAGGAAGTGCGCTATTGTTCTGATCGCTGTCGCAAAACCAAGGGGAAATGAAGGGGTTCGATGTGGCCAATTTGAAAGATTTGCAACCGGCAAAGAAGGTGTGCTTGGTTTGCGGAGATCAGTTGAATTCAAAGCACTCTTGGTTTGTACTCGAGGATAAATCGACCACCGTTTTCGTCCTCATGGAAGTCCGTTCGGAAACGGATTATGTGCGCCATCACGTGCAGAAAGTGGTAGCTTTTTTCGGGGCGATGCGGCTGTTTGCGCTGAATTTGCGTGCAGCGGGATTCCGTGTGCACTATATCGCGCTGGATGATGACTCCAATGCGCAGTCTTTTCCCGGCAACCTGCGTGAAGTATTGAATGCAACCGGGGCCAATGCGTGGGCGTGGCAAATGCCGGATGAATACCGGTTGGATGAGGTGTTGAGTGCGTTCGCCGAAGAGTGGATTGCGGAAGGCGGAGAATCTGAACCTCACGATACCGAGCATTTTTACACTACACGTTCGGAATTGGCGGATTTTTTCCGAGGCAAAAAGACGTATCGGCTTGAGAATTTCTACCGTGCCATGCGCACGAAGCATGGCATCCTCATGGATGACGGTGGTGAACCCATGGGAGGTCAATGGAATTTTGACGCCAACAACCGAAAGCGCCTTCCGGACGACCACGTTATTCCGCCTCCAAAACTGTTTCCTCGCGATGTTTCGGGACTTGTGAGTTTGCTGCGCTCGGCCGGTATAGAAACGCTGGGTCGATTGGATGAAGCGCAATGGGGATGGCCGCTGACACGGGAAGAAGGGCTGGAAACTTTGGCCTATTTCGTAGACGTCCTGCTGCCTCGATTCGGGGATTTCCAAGACGCGCTGACGCGTGAAAGTTGGAGTGTGTATCATTCGCGATTGAGTTTTGTGATGAACGCCAAGTTGCTCTCTCCGGACGAAGTCGTCCGCGCTGTCGAATCTGCGTGGCGTGCAAATCCAGAGCGGGTAACCATCTCTCAAGCGGAGGGGTTTATTCGGCAAATCCTGGGGTGGCGCGAATACATGCGCGGGATTTATTGGGCGCACATGCCCGAATATGCAGGGCTGAATTTCTTCTCGCACGACCGGGCGCTGCCGGATTGGTTTTGGACCGGCGAAACCAAGATGGCTTGTTTAGCCCATGCCGTTGACCAAACGTTGGAGTACGCCTACGCGCATCACATTCAGCGCTTGATGATCACCGGCAATTTCGCCCTCCTGGCTGGCATCCATCCCGATGAGGTGGATGCGTGGTATTTGGGGGTGTATATCGATGCCTTGGAGTGGGTAGAAATCACCAACACCCGTGGCATGAGTCAATTCGCTGACGGCGGTATCGTGGGCTCAAAACCGTACGTGAGCAGTGCCCAATACATCAAAAAGATGGGGCCGTATTGCAAGGGATGTCATTACAAAGCGGCGGAGAAAACTGGCGAAAAAGCTTGCCCCTTCAACAGCTTGTATTGGGATTTTCACGTGCGCCACCGAGACCTGCTCGCACGCAACCCCCGCATTGGCATGGCCTATCGAACTTGGGACAAGATGGACCCGGCCAAACAACAAGCTTTGTTGGAGACGGCTGAGATGAATTTAAACCGAATCAACGAATTGTAATGCGGGCACTTTATTGGTTTCGGGAAGACCTCCGACTCGCGGACAATCCGGCTTTAGCTGCCATGGCTGAGGTGGCGGACGAAGCCGTGTTCGTTTTTGTCATTCCCACGAACGACAACTGGAGTCTGGGGCCGAATCGCATGGGGCCGCATCGCCGCCGATTCATGTTGGAAAGTTTGATCGATTTGGATGCCAGCCTTCGTGCGCACGGCAACCGGCTCATGGTGCTGGAAGGGAGTCCCGATGAGGTGGTGGAAGCGTGGGCCCGTCAATACAAGTGTGCAGCTGTGTATGCGCAAAAAACGCACACATCGGAAGAAATTCATGCGACCCGTCAGGTGGCGAAAAATTGTGAGGTCCGTGAGGTAGAAGGAACAACCTTGATTCATCCCGAAGACTTGCCGTTTGAAATTTCGGATTTACCCGAAATCTTCACGCGATTTCGGAAAAAAGTTGAGAAGGGCGGATTGCCCATTCGGGCCGCCTGCGAAGTGCCTGAAATTCCCCCGCCTCCGCCTGATCTCCCCAATTCGAGCGGCCTAGGCATGGAGTCATATGATGCGCCCAGCCTCCTCGAAGAGGCCATGACCTTCGGGGGAGGCGCGGAAGCAGGGTGGCAGCGGTTGCGGTATTATTTCTGGGAAACCGGTGCGCTGAGCGAATACAAGCAGACCCGCAATGGCATGCTCGGATACGATTACTCGAGCAAGTTCAGCCCGTGGCTGGCGTGGGGGTGCTTAAGTCCACGGTCCATATACGAGGCGATCCGGGAATATGAATTGGACCGTGGGGCGAACGAGAGCACGTATTGGCTGATTTTCGAGCTGCTTTGGAGGGATTATTTTCGATTCATCGCCATGCAGCAGGGTGACCGAATTTGGCACAAAACCGGCCTCAAGTCCGAACCAAGAAATCCGGTGACCCACCATCCTTTGCAATGGAAGTCCTGGTGCACGGGCACGACACGCAGTCCATTCGTCAACGCCAACATGCACGAGCTCAGATTGACGGGATTCATGTCCAACCGCGGACGGCAAAACGTTGCATCTTATGCCATTCACGATATGGGTTTGGATTGGCGGGCGTGTGCGGCATGGTTTGAGTACTGGCTCATCGATTTTGACCCGTGCAGCAACACCGGCAATTGGCTGTATGTGGCCGGGATTGGAAACGACCCCAGGCCACAGCGGAAATTTGATGTGGATTGGCAAGCAGAACGCTACGATGCTGATGGTGCATTTCAAAATTTTTGGAACCGCATAGGGACTGCTATGCCCTGCGATCCGGAAACCATCCACTTGCCATGAATCACGGATTTTGGAATGTGACATACAATGACCCCGGACGCTGGCGGGAAGTGTATGGGATTTCCGGGCCGCGGCTGAGTTGGCGCGAAGGCATTCAAGCCACGCTTAAGGGGTTTCCATTGGGCTCGCCGAAACTTGATCTCGAGCGCATTGAAGGACTCCCAGAGCTTCAAGCACTGCGCGATGCATTGAATGACCGCACCGACATCAATTTTTTGCGCACGGAAGCGGGGTTGATTGCCTTCACGAAAGTGCGCCTTGAAGTTTATGCCATTCCCATTCAGAACGGTGAGTGGCATGTAGAGTTCATCGACGCAGTCGCCAACCGAGCACAAATCGTTCTGCACGTGCAACGGGACGGTGCAGCAAAGCAGCTGGTCATGGCCGGTGCAGCTTCAACCGTTTCGCGCATGGCAGATTGGCTCGAACGCGCAGCGCGCTCGGTGCGTTAGTCTTTTTTCCAGTTGGCCATGCAGACTTGGCCATTTTCCTGCACGTGACGCAATGCATCCACCATGCGAATCGCCTCGTCGACATTGCGGCCCATGGTGAAAAAATTGACCAATTGATGTTGGACCATGCCTGATTTATCGATCAGAAAACTGGCGCGCAACGCAATCATCTCATTTGAAGCCTGAAGGAGCCCTTCTTCCGAATACTCGTATTCACCGCTAATGACTTCGTAATTGGTGGTGATTGATTTGTTCGCGTCACCAACAATGGGGAAGGTGATGCCTTGCAGTCCTCCCTCCGATTGAGGCACTTTCGCTGCACCTGCGTGCACGTCCGCCGTGTCAGTGGAGCAGGCTACAAGAACGGTGTCCCGTGACTCGAAATCAGCCAATCGTTCCTGGAATGCCACCAATTCGGATTGGCAAATGGCGGTAAAATCCTTCGGGTAAAAAACCAACAATACATATTTGTTGCCGATGAATTGCCGAAGTGAGAAGTCGGAAACAATCTTTCCGTTTATATATGCGGGTGCAGTGAATGCGGGTGCTTGGCGTCCTACGAGCATGGAGAAGTTTTCAATGATAAAGAGGTACAAATTTATGTTGAGATTCACCGAGGAAGGCATGATGCGGATAACTTTGATTTTGCAACAGTCGCAATGAACACACATCGTTACCTAAACCGGGAACTGAGTTGGCTATCATTCAATCACCGGGTGCTGCAAGAAGCTGCGCGCGAAGACAATCCGTTGATTGAACGCGTTCGATTTTTAGGCATTTTTTCCAATAATTTGGACGAGTTTTTCCGCGTGCGTGTGGCGAATTTGCAGCGTGCCATGGCGGTAGACCCCACTTCCAAAACGACGTTGGGATTTGGCGTAAAAGAGACCATCAAGGCCGTTTCCAATCGGGTGCTTGAGCTGCAGGACGAATACAATAGAACGTTTCAAGCGGTTGAACAAGCCTTGGATGAGTCGCAAATTCGCATCCTCAATGAATCCGAGTTCTCCGAAGAACATCGTGCTTTTGTCTCCAATTATTTCAAGACGCAAATTCGAACGCATCTCGTTCCCATCATGATCGAGGACCATCGTCACTTTACCGATTTGAAGGACGGCGTCTTGTACTTCGTAGTAGGAATGGAAGTAGAGCGCACTCACGGGATAACGACCGAATACGCACTGATCCAAATTCCTCCTCACCTGCCGCGGTTTGTCATCTTGCCCGCTGACCAAGGCGAGCGCAATGTGGCGTTCATCGACGATGTCATCCGAAATGATTTACACCGCATTTTTCGCCTCTTCCAGCCGGAGAAGGTGTACGCGCACACAATCAAAGTGACACGGGATGCGGAAATCGATATGGACGATGACTTATCGCGCTCGTTGATGGAAAAAATGTCCGATGGACTCGATCAGCGCAAGCACGGGGATTTCGTTCGATTGATATACGACCGAGAAATGCCGGATGACATGTTGCGCTTGGTCAAGAAGAAATTGAGCTTGGAGCAGTCAAAAAACGTCATCTCAGGAAGTCGCTACCACAACCGGAAGGACTTGATGAAATTTCCTGGTTTTGGTCGTGAAGATTTGGTATTTCCACGTCAAGAACCCCTTCAACACCCGAAACTTCGGGGAAAGAGCAGCTTGATTCAGCAAGTATTGAAAAGTGAATTGTTGCTTCATTTCCCGTACCATACGTTCGGACATGTGGTGGATTTATTGCGGGAGGCTGCGATTGACCCGTATGTGGAGGCGATCCAAATCAACCTATACCGCGTCGCGTCGCACTCAAAAATCATCAACGCTTTGATCAATGCCGCCCACAATGGAAAGCGGGTGGACGTCGTGATCGAATTGGCGGCCCGATTCGATGAACGACAAAATATCAAGGTGTCGAATATGCTGCAGGAAGCAGGGATCGCTGTAGGCTTTGGGGTGTCTGGATTGAAGGTTCACTCCAAGTTGTGCTTGATCACCAGAAACGAAGGAAATGTGACCCAGCGGATCGCCTACATCGGAACGGGTAATTTTCATGAGAAAACCGCAGATGTCTTCAGTGATTTCGGCTATTTGACGGCTAAACCGGCTATGGCTCAAGAAGTTGCGCAGTTGTTTAGTTTTTTCGCAAACAACTACGAACGCCCTCAATTCAAGCATTTGGTTGTGAGCCCGTATGCTACGCGCAAGAAATTCACCCAGCTGGTGCGCGAAGAAATGCGTCATGCTGAGGCCGGAACAGGGGGGCGGATGATTTTGAAGTTGAACAACCTCGTGGACGCGGCCATGATCGAGGTGCTTTATGCGGCAAGTAACGCAGGTGTCAAAGTCGATTTGATTGTTCGAGGCATTTGCTCTTTGATTCCAGGGGTGCCTGGAATGAGCGAAAATATCCGGGTGCGAAGTGTGGTCGGACGGTATTTAGAGCACGCTCGCGTATTGTATTTCGAAAATGCCGGGCGTCCGAGGTTCTACATCAGCTCTGCGGATTGGATGACCCGAAACCTGGATCGTCGTGTTGAAGTGAGTGTGCCGATTTACGACCCGATCTTGCAATCGCAGTTGGTTGAATTTCTCGCTTCCCAATTGAAAGATTCCGCACGTTCGCGCACGTTGGAGGCGAACATGAAAAACGATTTCATCAAACCCCGAAAGAATCAGCTGCCTTGGGACAGCCAAAAAGAGACCTACCAGCGTTACAAATTGGAAACGTTGAGAACATGATTCAATCAATCGCCCGCAGTCGTTGCCTCAGGATTGTGGCGTAATTTCGTTTCATGCGTTTTGCTGCCATTGACATCGGTTCGAATGCCATTCGATTGTTGATCCAAGACATCGATTTCAATGCTGACGGTTCGCTGCAAGAAGACCGCATCGCCTACTACCGCGTGCCGCTGCGTTTGGGTGAATCGGTATTCGACCGGGGTCGAATTGGCTCTTCGAAGGTAGCGGCGCTCTCAAAAACGATGCAGGCCTTTCGCTTGCTCATGGACATTCAAGAAGTTCAGCATTTCAGGGCCTGTGCCACAAGCGCTTTGCGCAATGCGGATAATCGCTGGGAAGTCATCCGCGACGTCGAATCCGATTCAGGTATTTCCATCGACTGCATTTCGGGAGAAGAAGAGGCGGAACTGATTTTTGAAAATTTCAAATGGCTCGGCCGCGACATCGAAGGGGATTTGTTGTGCGTGGATGTGGGTGGAGGCTCGACCGAATTGTCACTGTTGTGCGGAGAGCAGCGCGTCGCGTGGCAGAGTTTCAAGATTGGCACGGTGCGCATGCTGAACGAAGCGGACGACCCCAGGGAATGGAAGCGTTTGGCCGATTTTTTGAAAAAAAATGTGCAAACAAAAAACTTGATCATTGCCGGTACCGGAGGTAACATCAACCGATATCACAAATTGGCCCGCCTGAAACGAGATCAACATTTGGAACAGGCGAAATTGGCGAAATGGGTGCGCAAAATCGAATTAGTTCCGTTGAATCAACGATCCGCGCAATTTGGGTTGAAGTCAAACCGTGCCGACGTAATCGTGCCTGCAGGAAAGATTTACCTCGAAGTGCTCAAGCGCTCTGGGGTCGGCGAATTGTGGGTGCCGAAAGTAGGCTTGTCCGATGGCATCATCCTGCGTCTGGCCGCAGAAAACCATCCCGACGCCAAGGCTTAGAGGAGTTATTTCAAATTCTCTGAGAGGAATTTATCCACCTCAAAGTATCGCTTCGGCTTCAGCACGATTTTCGCTTCTTTGTCGAGCAGGAAATACGTGGGTGTAGCGGTGACTTTGTAGTCGGCAATAACGGGGCTATTCCAAGCCTGCAATTGGCTGACATTCGGCCATGTCATGCCGTTGTCGCTGATGGCCTTCTCCCACGTGGCGCGCACTTGGTCAAGGCTCACGCCCACCACCTCAAATCCTTTGTAACCGTATTTCGCGTACATCGGGCCAATATTGGGCATCTCTTGCTCACACTTATGACACCAAGAAGCCCAGAACATGACCAAAGTGTATTCGTTGGCTTTGCATGTTTCGTGCAAGTCCAATACACCGCCGTCCCACTTGTCGATTTGAAAATTCGGAGGGGTCTTGCCAATCTGCAAGTTGATGATGCCTTGGGCACGCAGGCGAATGGCATCGCTGAGGTCTGCTCCGCAATCTTCGTCAAAAATGTAATTGTCCAGGATGTACTGACAAATGGTTTCCTTGCCGGTGTTGTAAAAGCCGTCCAGCATGGTGTAAAGAACGCTTTCCAGCGCAACCGGGTTAGGCTCGAAATGCGCTTTGACCAGGTCAATACACGCCAAGAATCCGCTGTCCGTTCCTCCGCTGAACGTTCGCATCATGTTTTGGACGCGATCACTGATTGCCAATGAACGCACGGCACTGTTGTCCATTGGATCCATGTCCTCAAAAAAACGGCCTTGATTGCCTGGATATTTCGCGTTCTTCCAACCCAAGTATTTGGCCAGATAGGTGCCGGGGTACTCATCCATCAATGCATGTTGTTGCCTAACCAATTCTTCCTCCTGTTGTTTGATTTGCTCTTCTATCCGAGCACGGAATGCGCCAGCATCCTTGATGCTTCCTCGCAACTTGCGCACTTCTGTATTGTGCGCCGCTTCGATGTCTTGGTAACGGAACCACCCGGTGTTCTCAGCTGAGCCATCGGCCTTCTTATTCGATGACAAACGAGAAGAATTGAAGGTGAGCGTCAAGTCCGATTCGTCGGGGTTTAAAATGATATCGGTGGCGTTGGTTTCGCTGTTCAAGCTGATCTTGTAAAACCCTCGCCCAACTTCCAATTCTCCGAAGTCAAAAGCGCGGTTCGAGAGGCGCGTGCGCGCAATTTCAGATGAGTTTCGACCTTCACTCTCGTACAGAATGACCTCTCCACCGCCATTTGCATTGATGGTGCCGTGGATCCTGACTTTTCCGAGTTTATCGCCGCGGTTGGCATCGGTGATTCCGTCTTTGTAGAGTGGGGTAATTTCATCGGATTGCACGCCCGTCGCATTGCTTGCAGCAGGTTGGTTGGACGCTTGAGAGGTGCGCTCACGGTCCGATGACGGGGCGTCTCCGCATGAAACCAATGTGGCAAAAGTCATCAAAATCGTAGCGATTGAAGTCATCTTCATCGTTTGTGTGGTTTTGCCTCAAATTTAATAATGGAATGGCAAGGATTCGAGGGATATCTTCTTTGTTGACGTATCTTCACTTTTTGGAGCGCAGAACGAATGAATAAAGGAACAGCATTGACTTTGCTCGGTTTGACCGAGCCGGTGGGGCAGGAAGATGTCATGGAACGTCTGGATGCGGAAACCTTTGCAGTCCGCGATCATTTCATGCGCCAGCCCGTCATTCCAACTCTATTCAGATCCCGCGTGAATCGGCTAGTGGAGCTTAGCGACATTGCGCGTGTGCTCGGCATTCAGCCTTTGGGCGCTCCGGTCGATTTACCCGTGTTGCTTCCTGCAGGTTCCAATTTCGTTTTGTTGGTTCGGAACCATGTCGAGAACATCCGTCGGCTGCGAACGGCCATGGCCGGTACGTTAGACCCCGATGTCCTGGTTCGGTTTGGTAATACCCTGTGCAATCTGCAATTGCGCTACATGGAGGATTTCTTGGTGCTTTCCTTGGATATCTCACTCCAAGACGCATACGACCAAGCCGTGCCGGCGAGGGAAGAGGCGGATTGGCAGCGGTTGCTGGAATCCATCGAAAGCATCGAACCTTGGGCACATGAGTTGATCGCCAAAGAGCGCGCTCGGATGGCTCAGATTTTGGAACGGGAAGTCAGTTAAGACGTTGTGCGGATTCACTCTCGCCCCAAAGCGATGATGGGATCGAGCAAAGACGCTTGACGAGCAGGGTAATACCCGCTGACCAAGCTGGTCAACAGGCTGAGTAGGACACCGGTTAGCATCCAGCCCCAGGGTAATACAAAAGGTGTGTCCATGGCGTACGCGATGGCATTGCCTGCCAAAACGCCCATCGTGATCCCCACGGCCCCACCGAGTTGTCCAATCAGAATAACTTCGATTAAAAACTGCATCCGGATAGCGCGTGGAGAAGCGCCTAGCGACTTGCGGGTCCCGATTTCACGGGTGCGCTCTGACACACTGACCAACATGATGTTCATGAGTCCAATACCCGCACCGAAAAGGGTGATGATCCCGATGATGGATGCGGCCATGGTGATGCCGGAAATGGCCTCATCTAGCGTGGTGACGAGGCTATTGCTCATGGAAAGATTGAATGACAAATCTTCACCGGGTCGGTCTTGGCGAACCACCCGCAGCACACCCGTTGCTGCTTCCGCCAACTTCAATACCTGGTCTGGATTTTCGGCTTTGCATGCGATGCGGTAGCTGCGCTTGTCATCAGAGAATTGCTGCCGTGCGCAGGGAATGGGAATGTAACATTGGTTGTCTTGTGACATGCCAAATGCTTGGCCTTTTGCCTCCAGTACACCGATCACTTGGTATCGCTGTGCCCCAATCGAACACTCTTGCCCGATCGGGTCTTCCCACGGATTGAAGAGCTCTTTGACCAAATCCGCTCCCAATATGACCAGTCTTCTCGACGAACCGGCCTCCGATTTTGTGAAATTCCTTCCCAAAGCAACGGTGTAACCGCTCACGTCCATGTAGTGCTCTTCCACCCCAAGCACTTGGATGTTCGGGTTGGTCCGTTCGGTTCCTCGGGTGAGTGTTGCTTGTGCGGTTCCGAAAATGGAATAAGCCACCTCGAGTTCCTTTGGCGCCTCTTCGGCAAAACGCTGCGCTTCCCGATACGTGATGGGCGTTCCCACACGAACCCGCATACCTCGGTTTATCCCGGTTTCAGTGCGCTGAGAAAAGGTAAATACATCTGTGCCCAGTGTGGAAAATTGGCGGATGACATTGGCTTCGAGCGATGAGGTCGCGGTCGTCATGCTGATCAACGCCATGATACCCAGTCCTATGATGCCAATCGTGAGGCTCGTTCGCAGCATATTCCCTCGGATGGAGCGAATGGCAATCTGCGCCATTTCGATGAGCAATTCCCGCTTCATGTATTGCGAAAGTACTGCTTACATTTGCAGTCCACAGAAAAACCACAGCATGACTTTTGATTTGGAGATGATTCGCTCACACTACGAGCGAATTCCGGGGAAAATTGAATCGGCGCGTCGCGCAACCGGCAAACCGCTCACCTTGGCGGAGAAGATTTTGTACAGCCACTTATGGGACGGTGACGCCACCGCAGCTTTTGAACGAGGCAAGGATTATGTGGACTTTGCACCCGATCGTGTAGCCATGCAAGACGCCACCGCGCAAATGGCCTTGCTTCAATTCATGCAGGCGGGCAAAAGCAAGGCAGCGGTTCCCTCGACCGTGCATTGCGACCACCTGATTCAGGCGAAAGTGCAGGCCGATTCGGATTTGCAAGAGGCGATTAACAAAAACAACGAGGTATACAATTTCCTTGAGTCGGTGTCCAACAAATACGGCATCGGATTTTGGAAGCCGGGCGCTGGAATCATTCACCAAGTGGTGCTTGAGAATTATGCATTCCCGGGTGGAATGATGATTGGAACGGATTCGCATACGGTCAATGCAGGTGGATTGGGCATGGTAGCGGTAGGAGTTGGCGGAGCGGATGCTGTGGATGTGATGGCGGGAATGCCATGGGAATTGAAGTTTCCCAAGCTCATTGGCATCAAGTTGACGGGCCGTCTTTCGGGTTGGGCTTCGGCAAAAGATGTGATTTTGAAAGTTGCAGGGGTGCTGACGGTAAAGGGCGGCACGGGTTGCATTGTGGAGTATTTTGGAGATGGCGCCGAGTCGTTGAGCTGCACCGGTAAAGGAACCATTTGCAACATGGGGGCGGAAATTGGCGCGACCACATCGACTTTCGGTTATGACGACAGCATGGAGCGCTACTTGGATGCGACCGGCCGCGCAGACGTGGCGGCACTGGCCAATGGCATCCGCGAGCACCTGACAGGTGATGCGGAAGTTTATGCCAATCCCGAGCAGTACTTTGATCAGGTCATTGAAATTAACCTGAGTGAACTCGAACCGCATTTGAACGGTCCTTTCACGCCGGATTTGGCCACGCCCATCAGTCAGATGAAGGCTGCTGCAGCGGCAAATGATTGGCCCACCGAATTGGAATACGGCCTCATCGGCTCGTGCACCAACTCAAGTTATGAGGACATCAGCCGTTCGGCGAGTGTGGCGAAGCAAGCCATCGATAAAGGCATCCAAGCCAAGGCTCACTTGACCATCACCCCGGGTTCGGAACAGGTCCGATACACCATCGACCGCGATGGATTCATTTCGATTTTTGAAGAGATGGGCGGCAGCGTTTTTGCCAATGCTTGTGGACCTTGCATCGGCCAATGGGCCCGCGCTGGTGCCGAAAAGAAGGAAAAGAACTCGATCGTACACTCCTTCAACAGAAACTTCGCCAAACGCGCAGATGGCAACCCGAATACGCACGCATTTGTCGGCTCACCTGAGCTCGTCACGGCGCTGGCGATCGCTGGGGATTTGACCTTTAACCCCATGACCGATGCGTTGAAATTGGCCGATGGAACGGAAGTCATGTTGGCTGAGCCCACCGGCGATGAGTTGCCAACTTCCGGTTTCGATGTGGAAGATGCGGGATACCTCGCTCCGGCTGAAGACGGAAGCGGTGTTGAAGTTGTCGTCAAGTCGGATTCGGAGCGATTGCAATTGCTCGAACCGTTTGCGCCGTGGAGTGGGGAAAACGTCCGCGATGCCCGATTGCTCATAAAAGCGGCAGGCAAGTGCACGACGGACCACATCTCCATGGCCGGACCATGGCTGCGGTACCGAGGACACCTCGATAACATCTCAAACAACACCTTGACGGGGGCTGTGAATGCTTTCAATAACGAAACAAACAGCGTAAAGAATCAACTTACGGGTGCATACGGTGAAGTGCCGGCCGTGGCACGCGCATACAAAGCAGCCGGCGTCCCAACGGTAGTGGTGGGAGATTCCAATTACGGAGAGGGAAGTTCGCGTGAGCACGCGGCAATGCAGCCGCGATTCCTCGGCGTAACAGCCGTGTTGGTGAAGTCCTTCGCGCGCATTCACGAGACCAACCTCAAAAAGCAGGGCATGCTCGGGTTGACCTTCGCAAATGAGTCCGATTACGATTTGATTCAAGAGGACGATCGGTTCCATTTTGTGGATTTGGCCGATTTTGCCCCAGGCAAGCCGCTCACCATCGAATTAGAACATGCGGATGGAAGCAAGGACACCATTGTTGCCAACCACACCTACAATGCACAGCAGATTGATTGGTTCCGTGCCGGATCGGCCTTGAACTTGATCAAGCAGCAGCAATAATCCGATGGCGGTCCTGTGGGATCGGACCGGTTGGCAATTTTTGCCGGAGCGCGCGATTTGGTGGGAAGCGGAGCGAACCCTGATCGTTTCTGATCTGCACTTGGGTAAGGCGGCTCATTTTCGTCGGCACGGCATCGCGGTACCGAATGCCGTCAATGCGGATACATTGAACCGGTTGGAATCGCTCGTCGCTCAATGGAATCCTAAATCCTTGCTTGTTTTGGGCGATTTGTTTCACAGCGAGGAAAACGCGGAGTGGGGTGAGTTTCGCGTGTGGCTGAGGCGCATTCGCTCGGAATACGAATTGGAGGCCTTTCACCTGGTGGAAGGAAATCACGACATCTTGCCAGAATCAGCATTCCAGGGCCTGGACATCCGACGTTCAACGACTTGGAACCGAGAACCGTTCGTTTTTGCCCACGATCCAAAGCACTTGGTCCACCTGCCCGCTGGTGCCATTGGCGTTGCGGGACACTTACACCCCGCTGTTTCCATGAAAGGCAAAGGCAAGCAATCACTTAAGTTGCCGTGTTGGTGGTTTGATGCGGGGCGACAAATCCTAATCGTCCCCACCTTTGGGACGTTCACAGGATCGGTCGCGGTCAAACCAACAAAAGAAGATGCGTGTTGGGTCACCACCGGAGCTGCCGTGCTACCGGTAACGATTGATTGATTACTGCTGAGATTTCAACGGCTTCAATCGATGATCCCCGTGAAGGTGCCCGTGAACGTTACAGGCAATCCTACAAGGATGCTGTCTACGCGTTCGCGGACCGAGAGGTTGAATTCCACCACTTCTTCGCCACCAGAATAGGCAGGGTTGATGACAATTGAACCATCCGTTGCCTGGTAATCGCGGATGGGGATGAGGTCGTCACCGTGGTTGATGACTTGGACCAAATGTTGGATGTCCTCCTGTTGAACGTAATAGACCACATCGTCCAAAACGGGGAAAGAGAAATGGAAGGTCAAATCGTGGGCTTCGGCGTGGGCGTCAACTTCATCGGCTGTGCGCAAGTCTGCGACAATGTGGTAACTACGCGATAGCGGCTCGAGGCTATCAGGTACGACGGCTTCAGCCATTTTCAATGGGTAATCCATGCCATTGAAGGACACCGTTCCGCAAGCACAATCGTAAACTGGATTAACGAAATCCGTCCCCTTGTAGCATCCGTTGAAAGTGATCAGTAGAACCAATAATCCGCCGAATGCGGCTAAAGCGTGTGGTCGTTTCATGAGCGCAATTTACAGTGATGAGAATAAATTCAGCCCAGGTCGGCTGGCAAAATCCTTAACCCTCGACTCAGGGCATCCGTTGCACCGGGTACAATAAATAAGGCTGTCTTTTTTCTTCAAATGCGTGAAGTCCAATCAGCCAGCTCAACCGATACGCTTCGAATGAACGGCCTTCGTTCACGACGGTGAGCATGCCCGCATCTCCCACGAGCTTATTGAATTGCTTTTCGTTCGCAATGAACGGCCCGCCGTCATTCCCCTGAGTCCAGATTTTCGCATATTCAGA
This sequence comes from Flavobacteriales bacterium, assembly GCA_049416245.1. Lineage (GTDB taxonomy): Bacteria > Bacteroidota > Bacteroidia > Flavobacteriales_D > Sanyastnellaceae > UA16. Next base: position 16,344 of record JBMSHA010000002.1, read on the forward strand.
AACGAGGGACCAATCGAATCCAGCCGGTGCTGTCATCCACTCGGTACCGAGGCTCCGGAGGTTTTGTCCCGAGCAAGCAACGCCCTGGTGTTTCGGGTGCGGTGCTGCACCCTCCACGGGTTGTGGCGTAAACACAAAGGAACCGTAAGTCGGAATAGGCAGGCCTATGCACTCAAACGGATGGGACGTTCCACGACCAATACTCGCCTCCGTCGGTTCGAAAGGGCAAAGCGAGGGGTACAACGCAATGGAAGCTGCTGTCGGTAGGTTGGGACTTGGCGCGATGGTCGGGTACCAGACATCACTGTGTGCGTAGCCTTGACATGGGATCACGATTAAATCACACGCCTTACCGCCCCCCAGCCACTTCTCCCCGTTGAACATGCGAGCCAATTCGCCAAATGTCATGCCGTGAAGCACCGGAACGGGCACGCGACCGATGAATGACATCCAAGTTGAGTCGATTGTGGGACCGGCGATTTGATGGCCATGGGGATTCGGTCGGTCGAGCACCACGACCACCTGTCCATTCTCCGCCGCCGCTTCCATGACCAAAAACAAGGTGCTCAAATACGTGTAGAATCGCGCACCCACGTCTTGAATGTCAAACAAAATCATCCGCACATCTTGCAGGCTTTCTGCCGAAGGCTTTTTGTGCGCACCGTGTAAGCTGAGAATGGGGAGGCCGGTTTGGGGATCCGTGCTGTCGCTGATGTTGGCGCCGTTGTGCTGGTTCCCGCGAAACCCATGCTCTGGGGCGAAGACTTTTCTGACGTCAATGCCAAGTGCAAGCAGGGTATCTACCAAATGTGTGGCTGAGCCGTTGAGGCCTTCGCCGATGATGGACGTCTGGTTCGCGACGACCGCTACGCGCGCTCGGCTGCACGCTTCGTAGATGGCCCGGATGTCTTCGTTTCCGAGTCTTACCCGTTGCGGCGGTGTGGTCCGTTGCGGCACGTGCAACACCCCGTGGAGGGAATCGGTCACCAACCCTTGTGCGAAAGCTTGTGCACTCGCCCCGCTCAAGACCATGGCCAATGTTATTATGAGGAATCGCTTCACAAGACGAATGTACCAACGTAATTTGCCAACGCGAAACGATGTTCAAACGATCTGCCCTTTCCCGGAAAATTGCCTTGAGACTCGCGGCTCGCGGCTCCACCGCCTCTTGGTCTCGGCCGGTTGTGCGGATTGCCACGACAGGTGTCGCTGTGGGCATGGCGTTGATTGTTATCGCGACATCGGTAGTGCATGGATTTCAGGAAGAAGTGAAGGAATTGGTGGTAGGATTTGGCTCGGACATCCAAGTGCTGCATGCCGATTATGAAGATCAAAAAATCATTCGAAGTCAACGCGTGGAAGCGGAGCTGGCCGCGCTCGAAGGTGTGGAATCGGTTCATCCATTCTATACCATGCCGGGCATTTTGGAGTCCTCCGCGGGTGTTAAGGGGGTCATGTTGAAAGGGGTGAACGATGAAACTTCTTCGCAGTTGTTGAATCGATTTTTAAAGGAAGGTTCTGCAACGCTAGGATCAACGGATGCCATTTTGTCTTCGGAACAAGCGCGCAAATTGGATATTGGTCTGGGAGACCGGTTTACGCTTTATCTGGTCGGAGGCCCCACGGGTGTGCGTGGGCGTACCATGACCTTGGCTGGTGTTTACCAAACGGGGCTGTTGGAGTACGACGAGGAATTCATGTTCTTGCCCGCAGCGTTGATTCAGCAAACAGCGGGATGGGGAATGGATTTGCAACTTCTCGCAGACTCTTTGGGTGTGGAAGCCCGTGCCTTTGGTTCACGCAAGTCGCCTGTGGTGCGCTGGCATCGATTGACAACCAACGGATGGGAGACTCGACCGTGGACCCAATCCTTCGTAGCGCAGGAACGTTTAGAAGGAGCGGATTGGTTGGTGACTGCCGAGACGGGTTCGAATGAAGAGCGACTGCACCCGGACTCTGTTCGCTTATTCCAGAATGAGGCTGGTACTTGGGAATGGGAGCATTGGGGTGGCGGATGGGCGGCGGCGGCAAGCGGCTTGGAAGTATTTATCAAATCTGGTGCGGACCTCTGGGAGGTAGAGCAGCGGGTTTACCAATCCATCCCCATTGGATTGCGCACGCAAACGGTGTTGCAGCAGTCTCCCGAAATGTTCACTTGGCTCGGGATGTTGGATTTGAATGTGGAAATCATCATCGGTCTGATGGTGCTGATTTCCATGATCAACATGACATCCGCATTGTTGATCCTTATTCTTGAACGGCGCCCGATGGTGGGTATGCTCAAAGCATTGGGTATGAGTGATAGTCAGGTGATGCGGGTGTTTTTTTGGCAAGCCGTACGGATCCTCGGTCGGGGATTTCTTTGGGGGAACTTCACCGGAATGGTGCTTGTGGGGATTCAATCGGTCACGGGCTGGGTTACGCTCAATCCCGAAGCGTATTACTTGGATGTGGTGCCCGTGCGCATTGATTTCGCATTCTTAGGGGGGGTGGAATTGCTGGCCTTTGGCATGTGTGCCTTGATGATGTGGTTGCCAAGTTTGGCCTCAACCCGCATCCATCCGGCCGAGGCGCTTCGAATCAATCGGTGACCCGATTGGTTCTTGAATTGTCAAGATTTTTCATTTGCCCATACCATCCGGTTGCTACCTTTGACGCTAGATGAATTCAGCACGCAACGTCCACTCGAATATCCTGTCGACCATAGGCAACACGCCCCTCATCCAATTGCATAAAATGGTGGAAGGATTTCCGTGCCCGGTGTATGCGAAAGTGGAATACTTCAATCCGGGACACAGCGTGAAGGACCGGATGGCGTTGCGGATGATCGAGGACGCGGAAGCAAAGGGGCTCCTTCAGCCCGGCGGAACGGTGATTGAATGCACCAGCGGTAACACAGGAATGGGTTTGGCTTTGGCGTGTTCGGTCAAGGGGTATAAGCTCATTTGCACCATGAGCGATAAACAGTCGAAGGAAAAAATAGATATTCTTCGGGCCATGGGAGCGGAAGTTCACGTGTGCCCGACAAACGTCGAAGCGGACCATCCGGATAGCTATTACAGCGTTGCCAAGCGATGCCAAGAAAGCATTCCTAATAGTTTTTGGTGCAATCAGTACGACAACCTCTCGAACCAAGAAGCACACTATGCCTCAACCGGACCGGAAATTTGGGACCAAACAGAGGGGCGCGTGACGCATTTTGTTGTCGGTGTAGGCACAGGCGGAACGATCAGCGGCACGGGGCGCTTTCTCAAAGAACAAAATCCGGACGTGCAGATTTGGGGCATCGACTCATACGGGAGTGTTTTAAAGAAGTACCACGAAACGGGTGAGTTTGACGAGAAGGAGATTTACCCGTACATCACGGAAGGTGTTGGTGAGGATATCCTGCCCGCCAATGTGAATTTCGATATCATCGATCATTTCGAAAAGGTGACCGATCAGGACGGCGCCCTTGCTGCTCGCGAAATGGCACGTACCGAAGGGCTGTTCCTCGGATACAGTTGCGGAAGCACGATCCAAGGTTTGCGCCAATTAAAAGACCGTTTGAAGCCTACGGACTTTGTCGTTTGCTTGTTCCATGACCACGGTTCGCGCTACGTTGGCAAGGTTTACAACGACGAGTGGATGTCTGCTCAAGGTTGGCTTTAAGCCGTTCGCGCCCCGTTAGCCTCGGCTGAATTCCAAGACCGTTTTGCGGATGATGGCGATGCACGCTTCCAGCTGGTTGTCGGTCATTACGAGTGGTGGAGCAAAACGGATGATGTTGCCGTGGGTGGGCTTGGCGAGTAGGCCATTCTCCTTCAGCGCAACGCACAATTCCCATGCGGTGGAACTGTCGGGCGTGTCGTTGATGACCACCGCATTCAAGAGTCCCTTACCCCGAACGCTGGTCAACAAGTCGGACTCGCCGATTAATTCATTCATCGCCGCGCGGAACCGTTGGCCCAGGCGACGTGCATTTTGCGCCAACTGCTCGTCCACAACAACTTGCAATGCGGCAATCCCAACTTCCGCCGCCACCGGGTTGCCGCCAAAGGTCGATCCGTGTTGGCCAGGGTGAATCACGCCCATGATCGAGTCGTCTGCGAGCACGGCACTCACCGGATATGCACCGCCTGACAACGCCTTGCCCAAGATTAAAATATCCGCCTTGACGAATGAGGATTGGCGCTCACAATGTCCGCTGCAGGTGCAGTTCCCGCAGGTCGCAAGCAGTGAACCGGTTCGTGCAATGCCCGTCTGCACTTCATCTGCAATGAACAGAGCTCCAGCAGCTTGGCAGGCCGCATGCGCCCGCCGAACAAAATCTTCAGAAGGTGTGTATACCCCGGCCTCTCCTTGAATGGGCTCCACCAAGAAGCCGGCCACATGGGGATCCTTCAACGCTGCCTCCAATGCTGTGATATCGTCGTACGGAATCACTTCGAATCCTGGGGTATAGGGTCCAAAACCTCCCGTCGAATCCGGATCCGTGCTGAAGCTCACTATCGTGGTCGTGCGTCCGTGAAAATTGCCTTCACACGTGATGATTTTGGCTTGACCGGCTGGAACCCCTTTTACATCGTACGCCCACTTGCGGGCAATTTTGATGGCTGTTTCGACGGCTTCAGCTCCCGTGTTCATTGGCAGGACCTTGTCGTATCCGAAGTAGGAGGTCACAAACTGCTCGTACTTGCCCAGGTTACTGTTGTAAAATGCCCGCGATGTCAAGGTCAATTTCTCAGCTTGTGCCGTCATGGCCCCAACAATCCGTGGGTGACAATGGCCTTGGTTTACAGCAGAATACGCACTCAGAAAATCAAAATACTGTTTGCCTTCGATGTCCCAAACATGAACCCCGTCTCCACGATCTAAAACAACTGGAAGTGGATGGTAGTTGTGCGCGCCGTGCGCATTTTCCAATGCCATGGCTTGGTCTGAACTTTGGGGTACCGTAATCTTCATGCTCCAAAGATAGGAAGCCCGCGGCCGCTATTCCCCGGGGATGATCGCCCAAGCAATGAGGTAAGCCAATACCCCTGTGCCGTAGCATAACGCCAAAATGACCACGAGGATGCGAAGAAGTGAAACATCGATGCCATAAAACTTGGCAATGCCGGCAAGGACCCCGCCAATCTTTCGATCTTCGGCAGGCCGGCGCAATTGGGGTGAGGGTTGCATTTTCCGAAATTAAAGAATTGCGAACTACTTTTGCACCCCAATTCAACACATTTACCATGGCGACCAATCGCACCTTTACCATGATCAAACCCGACGCGACAGGCGCGGGACACACGGGCAAAATCATCGACCGCATCATCCAAGCGGGATTTTCAATCAAAGCGATGAAGTGGACGCAATTGAGTCTCGCGGATGCGCAAGCGTTTTATGCGGTGCACGCAGAACGTCCTTTTTTCGGAGAATTGACAGAATACATGTCGAGCGGACCTATCGTCGCCGCGATTTTGGAAAAAGACAACGCCGTTGCTGACTTCCGTGAATTGATCGGAGCGACGAACCCTGCCGAAGCTGCGCCCGGAACCATCCGAGCAGATTTTGCTGAGAGCATTGCTGCCAACGCGGTCCACGGCTCGGACAGCGATGAAAATGCTGCCATCGAAGGTGCATTTTATTTCAGCGCCCGCGAACTGGCTTAGGCTAGAAACAAAGAAAGCAGAGCCCTCACCTTTTGGTGGGGGCTTTTTTTTTGCGCTGTCACTCAAAAAACTCGTCCGCAAAATTGAGCAATGCCAGTTCTGTTTGTGCACGTGTGAATGCCGTGTACAACCAGCGCAACCACTCGAGGTTCATGGTTTCATCGGTCACATAACCGGGGTCGATGATGACGGATGCCCATTGACCGCCTTGGGCTTTGTGGCACGTCATGGACCAGGCGAATTTCACCTGCAATGCCTGGTAGCATGGATCGCGCTTGACCGCTTTGAGAATGGCCGATTTTGAACCATGGTCGAGGTAATCCTGTGCAACAGCTTCCTGAAGAGCTTGAACTTGAGCAAACGGGATGGATGGTAAATCCGATGCGAGTACACTCAAGTTGATGCACACTTCAAAGGCAGGCCAACCATTGTCTTCCGCAAATTCCACTTCGACGTTGGCAAATTCGATGCCGTACCGATCGAATCGTTTGATCACCTTGGTGACCACAACGACGTCGCCATTCGCGACGAGTGATGTAGGAATCGCATCGATTCCTGCGAGCCAATGGTAGTTATTTTTTACCACCATCAAGCGGTCTCCAGGCTCGAGCAATTCCTCTCGCCACAGGATACGGTGGCGAATTTGTTGGTTGAAAGCTTGCGCACGTTTGTTGGAACGGGTAATGACGGCGACGTGATCCTCCCCGTGACGCCCGAACGCGTCCTCAATGTATTCCTGCAACTCATAACCAGAAATTCGGTGCACATCGCTGCCCGCGTTTAATGTGAAGGACGGACGCATTTCCAATCCGGCATCAATTTGCAGCCGCAACTGGTGGGCATTGGATAAGATGCCGCTGTCCATTTCCTGCCGCACGACATCTGTCAGCCGGATGGTCGCTACGGTCAAGCCGAAATCGCGCCGCATGTTGGCTTCATTCAAGGCGGGACTCTCCGTTTCTCCCACCGGCGGGAGCTGCGCATCGTCCCCGACAAGCACCAAGCGGCAGCCGTTTCCGCTGAAAACAAATTCCATCAAATCATCGAGCAGGCTGCGAAAATTCAAGGTTCCATCTGTGCTGCGGCCACCGCCTTCCCCGATCATTGAAGCTTCATCCACAATGAAAACGGTATTTTCTCGTGTGTTCGGCGCCAATCCAAACGCAGGACTTCCATCTCCGGACTTACCGGTTCGGTAAATGTGACGGTGGATGGTCGAAGCAGACATTTTTGCATAAGATTGCATGACTTTGGCGGCGCGACCTGTGGGTGCCAACAGCACTGGGCGTTGTCCATATTGTCGCAAAACACCTACCAATGCGCCCACACTCGTTGTTTTTCCGGTGCCGGCGTAACCGCGGATCATCAGGGCGCTTCGGGGTTGGGTGCTGATGAAAAACCGGGCGAGGGCGTGAATGAGTTGGCCTTGCCCCGGGGTGGGCACATGCGGGAAGTGCTGCCCCATGCGGTCAATAAATTGCTCAATTTGCTCGGATCCCTCCAACATGTCGGCGAAGGTACGTGGCGATTCATCGCTTTGGCTGTTTGCTGTCGTCCTGAACTGTTGTAGATTCGCAGTCGGTTTACAGCAATAGCGCATTGAATTCTATCCGATGGACACATTCTTCAAAGAAATCAACAAGTACGTTGTCTCGATTTTTCTTTTTTTCTCGGGATTGGGGTTTTTGGTGAAGTACTTGAGTGGGGACGAATTAGAAAGCCAACCTACGGCGATGTTGTTGGCCTCCTTGGCTTTGATTGCCGTGGCAGTATTGGCTACGCCGTACGTACTGTCTCGCATGCAGCAGTCGCACTACCGCATCTTGATGGGGCTGGGAACTGTGGCAGCATTGTGGCTGGGTTATGAAGTATTCTACAGCGTAGACGAAGAAATTGAATTCCGCGAGTTGAAAGCGCGTGTGGATGCTGAGACCATCCAAGCACTGAAAGACATTCGCGACGCACAGGATGCCTATCACGGTGTCTACGGAGTTTATTGCAATGACTTCGATTCGCTCGGGGCATTCCTTTACCAAGAAGTCATCCCAGTGAGCTTCAATATGGGCTCATTCAATGATACACTGCCTGAGGATGTGAGTCGAGAACGAGGTTTTGTGTTGACGCGCGACGAGGTTGCTCTGGTGGCTGAAGAAATGGGAATACCGGAGGAGTCATTGATTGATTTGATTGCCATGGATTCAACCGTGTACAAAGTCCGAGATGTGATTTACACGTCATTTTATGCCGAGAATTTCACGCCTGAAGCACGCGATGCGAAGCGGTTGTCAAGAGTCGAAGTGGACAAGCTTTGGTTCAATCCCCTTACCGGTGAGCGTTTTGTGCTGGAGACTGGCAGCACTGAATCGGGTGGATTGACTTTATCGACGGTATTGGTGAAGGATCCCACGCCATTTGGACGGGAGAAAGTAAAAAAGGATACCTTGCGTTTCGGCTCCTTGACGGAAGCGCACACCGATGGAAACTGGCGGAATTAATCAATCGAACAAAGCAAACCTCATCCTGGGATGGGACGGTGTTGTTTTACGTTGGATTTGTTCGAATGATGGACGGGTAGAAGCCTTCGGTCAAGTCGAAGAGGTCGCGGAGTGGACGGCTCTTGCTGAGCGCTTTAAGGACATAGAGAAGATCATCCTAACCCGCATATTACCGGAAATTACCTTGATGCCCGCTACGGTAGCAGAAGGGATTGAAGAAGCCATCCTCACCCTCCATCACGGAATCCGGAGTGAGGGCTGCAGGGCGTTCCTTTCGCAGCGTTTGGGTGAAGAGTTGAGTTTAATCGAAGGGGGACACGGGCACGAGGTCGACTTGTTGAACACCAGTTGGCCGACAGGCCGTTGGTCCTCTTCCGTATTGGGGTGGTTAGAGTCCCGATCGCAATGGGCATCGACTGATCAAAATGCCATTGCGGTGAACATTTTCGTTGGATCCAGCCGCGCTCTGATGTGCCGGTTCGATGCGGGATCCTTGGCTTGGTGCACAGTGACGGATGATTTGGAAGGGAGTGGGGTTTTGTACCATTGTGTCAATGCCATGGTTCGAGATGGTATTAAAATCGGTTCCTCGAACGTCCACGTCAGAATAGGTGGTGTACAGGCGATGTCGTTGGAATTGGAGCAGCAGTTTAAGCGTTTTTTTGGACAGGTAGAGGTGGAATCAAGTCCATGGGATTGGAATGACGCCAACCTTGAATCTGTGGGCGATTGGGACATTTTATTTTTCACAAATCACTGAAGTTCCTATGCGCATCACAGGAGGTCAATGGAAGGGGCGCAGGCCGAAAATTGCCAAAGGATTTCAGGGACGACCGACCACGGATTTTGGCCGAGAAGGCTTGTTCAATTTGTTGAATTCAAGGGTGGACTTAGAAGGTCTCACGGTGCTGGATTTGTTCGCTGGAACGGGCATGGTGGCCTTGGAATTTTTAAGCCGCGGAAGCGAAGCCGTCACCTCTGTGGAGCAAAATCCGGGAGCTGTACGCGGCATTGCAACCTTGATACGCGATTGGGAAATCGAAGGTTGGCAAGTCATTCGAGCCGATGCCGTGCAATTCATCCGGAAATCTTTGACGCAATACGATTTGGTCTTTGCCGATCCCCCGTATGATTTACCCCATTTGGATGCCTTGCCGGAGGCCGTTTTGAAAGGAACTTTGTTGGTGCCGGGAGGCTGGTTTATCTTGGAGCACGGAGAGCGGACCGATGTTTCGCGTAAGCCACATTATGTGGAAACCCGAAAATACGGCCACGTGCATTTTAGTTTGTTTCACCTGCCGATTCTTAATCCCTGAACACATGAAACGCGCCGTATTTCCCGGATCGTTTGACCCCATCACACGCGGGCACTTGAATATCCTCGAACGCTCGATTCCGCTTTTTGACGAAATCATTCTCGGAATCGGGGTAAATTCTGCGAAAACGTCCATGTTCACCCTGGAACAGCGAATGGGGTGGTTGGGCCAAGTGGCGAGCGAATTCTCGACCGTTCGAGTGGCTTCATTTGAAGGATTGACTGCTGATTTTTGTCGGAGTGTGGATGCGGGATGGCTGATCCGCGGGGTTCGAAATGGCGGTGATTTTGAATACGAACGAACGATTGCCCAGATGACGAAAGCTCTTCATCCGAGCCTCGAAACTGTCATTTTATTTACCGATCCAGAATACGCCCACATCCACAGCAACGTGGTGCGAGAAATTCTGCGAAATCATGGAGATGTAGGATCCTTTGTGCCCGCCGGATTGAACTTGTCCCAAGGTGAATAACTCCGAGCATATGCGTCGCGGATTGATGTTGGCGGGCCTCTTGGGGTGGCTGGTGCAAACGGGTTTTGCGCAGGTGACATCCGTCAAAGGCAGGTTGATTGATTTTGAAAAGTCGCCGAGTTTGATTCATGTCAAGGAAGTGACTTACCCCGGGCTGCAACTCGCAGATTGGAGAAATGAGATTTTGGTGGATGAAACCGGGGATTTTTCTTGGGAAGTTGGCGAATTGAAGTCGACTACGTTGTTTGAACTGGTGGCTCCGCCTTGGTCGTGGATGGTCATGATCAGGCCGGATGAACAAGCTGAGTTGCACCTTGCACCTGGGCGGCGAATCCCACAACGGCTCTTGGGCAGCCCCGGAATTTCGACTTGGTTGGGCATGCATCCCACAGCTTCTTTGGACTCTTTGATGCGCTCGTTGAGTCGTGCCAACGACTTGCGGGCCGAATCACTCGTGTTGCGGGCTGCCGGCGTGGGACTGCAAGGACGTGATTCATTGACAGAAGTGCTCGATAGCGTGAATGTTGCCTTTGAAAGGCAATGGCAAACGTCGATGGAGCAGACAGCGGGAACGGTTGAACGCGATATCCTTTGGCAAATGAAGTTGATTGCCGCGAGGAATGCGGGTCGTCCGCAGCTGCACATGGATTCATTGTGGAACGAAAGTCCTTTTGCCTCGGCCAGTCGGCCTTGGGAAGAGTTGTTGAAGTCTCCAGGTGGCTTTGGAAGTTGGCAGGTGGTTTTCGGTAATTGGTGGCAAGGCGATGAGGTGGATTGGTCGAAGATCAATGATGCCATCTTCCTTGCAGACCGCGACTCGTTGGCCGCTTCGATGGGCTCGCGTTGGGAAAATGCATCGGTTTCCATGTTGGCCGCAGCTTGGTTGGATAAGGCATTGCTCGCGCCGGATGCCTACACCAAATTGGTCTGGGAGACCATTCCTTTTCCAAGGCCATTTTTTGAAGCGTACGAAGCTTTGATGGCCGACCGGCAAAAAGGCCGTTCCGGCGCTTGGGTGGGCGATATTCCATGGACCTTGCCCAACGGAGAATTGGGCTCCATCAAAGAACAATGCAGGCAGCCTTGGACCGTAATGCTTTTGGTGAAAAATGGATCGGCTACGGCCCGGCGAGAACGCGAAATGTTCAATCAAATTGCGGAATCCATGAATCGAAGGGATGTGTGCTGGGTGGTTTTGTCGCTGGATGTCGATGAAGATGAATGGCGCGAGACCCTTTCAGGTCGCCGGACACTTGATGAAACCTTAGGATGGGTTGGGAATTCCCCCAGAGTCATGGAGCAATTGGGTGCTGTGGTCATCCCTCAAATAATCGTTTTGGACGAAGAGGGAAAACTCAGCGGTCGCGATATGCCGCTTCCGAGCCTGGGGCTTGAAGCCCGGCTCCTGAAATTTCTACCCAAGGATTAAGAAATCTCCACTGCGCGCTCAATCAATGCGCGTATACTCGGATAGGTTTGATTCATGATTTCTTGATCGAATGGGAATTGTTTCCAATGCACTCCCGTAATGCCTTCCACAGTTTGAGGCGTTCCCTCCGTTGCTCCGCCTTGGTGGTGCGCCATGAACCAAAACGTTGTTTTCAAAACCGGAATGCCAGCTTCTTCATAGGTATGATAAGTTTTGCCTAATTCAGCCTTCAACGTCAAAGCTCCGATTCCAGTTTCTTCTTCGACTTCTCGAATCGCCGCTGCTTCAATTCCTTCGCCCGGCTCAACTTTGCCTTTCGGTAAGTCCCATTTCCCGTTTCGCTCTATCCACAAATAGGCTTGATGCTCATTTTGTACGACGCATCCCGCTGCCAAAACTTCCTGATACGCATAACAAAACTGCATCCAAAGCTTCTCAGGGTTTTCACTGAGCAAGACAAATGACTCAATTTCGGTGTGTTGCCGGATGAACTGAGGCAGTTCTTTCAACGTGCGGTCTCCGGGCTCACGAATGACCAGCGAACGTTCTGAAACGTTTGCTTTTTCTTGAAAAAAGACGGGCCTATTCATGATGTAAACTTCATACATTCGTGGCATGATTTTGTCCGATGAAAGTAGGCGAAAAGTTGCGGAATTTTTGCTCCGTATCAAAGCCATCCAACTTAGCCCTAATGAACCGTTTACGTGGGCGAGCGGACGAAAATCACCTATTTATTGCGACAATCGGAAAGCTCTGAGTCATCCGACTGTACGCACGTTCATCCGTCAATTGAGCGTTGAAGCCATTGAAAATGCATATGGAAGGGTTGACGCGATTGCCGGTGTCGCTACGGGAGGAATTGCTTTGGGGGCGTTGGTTGCTCAAGAACTTGGCGTGCCATTCATCTATGTGCGTTCGAAGCCGAAGGAACACGGTCTTACCAATGCCATAGAAGGGGATTTGACAGTGCTTTCAAACGTAGTTGTCATTGAAGATCTTATTTCTACGGGCGGGAGCAGCCTGAAGGCGGTAGAGGCGTTGCGGGAGGTGGGGGTGGAAGTGAAGGGCTTGATTGCCATTTTCACCTATGGTTTCGATGTCGCAAATCGCGCTTTCGAAGACGCACAATGCAAATGGCTTACACTCACGGATTACCCCACTATGCTTGACCAAGCCACCCAAGAAGGGTACTTGAATGCCGAACAACGCACCTTGCTCGATAACTGGAATCAAGACCCGGCGGCATGGAGCGAAGCGCACATCGCCAAAAATTCCACGAAGGCATGATGATTGAAAGTCCCACCATCGCGGTAGGTCGTTCCGCAGAATTCTTGAAATCGCATTTGTCGGAACCTGCGAATTTGGCCGAGCTTTTGCCCGCCGATCATGTGCAAGAATTCAAGGCTGAGGGAGCGGAATGTCAATTCAAAGTCACCGGCGGGTTTAATGTGGTGATCAAACGCGTGGACGAACCGAATCCGCATCGTGTGAAGTATGTGTCGCAAAAAGGAACGCCCATCCGGTTTGAACTGGAGGTGGTTTTGGAACCCCAAGGTGAGCATCACTGCTCCTTGCAGGTCCAATGCGATGCGGACCTCAATCCATTTATGAAAATGATGGCAGAGAAGCCATTACAGGCCATATTTTCTGGAATGGCAGCCGCTGCAGAGTCAGCGTTTCCGGCTTAACGATCCAGCCAATCCCAGGTCAATTCACTCGAATCTTGTACCATCAGGGAGTCGGCGGTGTATTCCCAATTCATCCACAGGCGTCCAAGGTCATCAACTTCTAGAATTTGGCCTTTTCCTGTCACCCCACTAAGGGTATACGTTTCCCAAGAGTTTTTACCGATCAGGCGCTGTTGATAGGCCAATTCGTCTGCAAGTGCAGTTTCATTGGCCATTAGACCCGGTGAAATTGCAGCAAAGAGTCGTTTGCTCAGGGTCCGCAACTTGGGAATCGACGGGCCCAGGGCTGCGAGCGAAATCCGTCCCGGTTCGTCAAGACGTACCGAATGCACATTCATGCCAATGCCCAATGCCACACCCTCCCAATGGCTTCCACGCCATGTATTTTCAATGAGCAAGCCGGCGCATTTCTGCCAAACGTCGTGCGTTGCGTTGGATCGCAACATGATGTCATTGGGCCATTTGATGCCGACTTCCACATGCATGGGAAGGGTGTATTCGACGACTTCGCATGCCC
>JBMSHA010000003.1:0-28869 GCA_049416245.1 Flavobacteriales bacterium
GAATCTTCCGAAGAAGAATCCGGGCTGCTGCATCAAGTCAAAGAACGTTTATCGAAATCCACCGACGAATCGGCTTCTTCAAATGCTCTATAAAAAGCGGTGACAAATATACTGTTGTTTAAAACTCTCTTCAAAAGTTTCTGAGGAGAACCTTTCAACATTTCTTCGCGCCGCATTCTGTAAAGAACTTCCCTCGAAAGGGGGCGCAAAGGTAGTTCGAATTTTTAGTCTCACAATGTTTTTGGAAACTTTTTTTTCGAACCTCTGAAATGGTGCAAACTCGTCGCGGTATTTCGTGTTGTCAATCGCGTTTCAATGAACGTGCCTTCCTTCGAAAGCGGCTGCAAATGTACTGTGGCTTTTTTGATTTTCCGCCAAGAAATCTCGAAAAAATCAATCTTTTTTTTCGAGCAGAATTTTCGCGTCTTCAATAAGCTGATTTATAGACTCTTCACTCGTCCCATCGTAGAAGCCTCGCAACCGTCCTCGGGCATCAACCAGCACAACATTCTCTGTATGGACAAAATCCTGAAGCCCACCATCGCCCCCATTGGCCTCATCATAACATGCAAAATAGCTTCTTCGAGCCAGACGATAAATCTCTTTTTTCTCTCCTGTCAAGAACCACCAACGATGGTGCCTCGCTCCCATCCGATCTGCATACTCAAGCAAAACCTCCGGGCTATCAGCAGCAGGAGTTACACTGTGACTTAAAATACGCCAACCTTCCCATTCTGATAATTCCTTCATGACTTGGGTCAAATTTGTTGTCATGATGGGGCAAATGGTCGCGCAGCGCGTAAAAAAGAAGTCCGCGATCAGGACTTCCCCTTCAACAGAGGCGAGTGAAACTGAATCACCAAATTGATTAATCAATTGAAAATCCGATATCCGATGATTTTCCGCAGACCAGGAATTGGGATCGACCAATGCTGGATTCAAATCACTGGGCTGGTAGACGGGCAGCGATGGTGATTTTTTCAGAATTGCAGTCCCAAACCAAACAGCAACCGCAAAAACCGCAGCAAACCAAAACAACGGGTGCTTCAGCAAAATCGATATCTTGCTTTTATTCATACCTACGTTCTCATTGACCATGACGAATTCACTCTAAATAGCACCATTGGCCTCCGATGCAGGTGCCCTTGACTTGCGATTGACCGACGGCCTCGGGCTTTGCATCCAACCAATTTCGATCGACCCAAGTAAAATCCGCCCACTTGCCCGGCTCAATGGTTCCCAAATCCGCTTCTTGAAACTGGGCCAAAGCGACCCATTGAGTCATGCCGCGCAGAGCTTGATCCGGTGTAAGCGCATTTTCCGATTGAAAGCCTCCGTTCGGATAGCCTTCTTCATCCACTCGTGCTACTGCAGCAACAAAAGTTCTTCTGGGATCAATCAATTCTACCGGGAAATCGGTGCCCAATGCCACCATCCCCAAAGCGCCGAGGAGCTCTTGGTATGCATAAGCCCGACGTATTCGATTGCGACCCAAACGCTCCCCTGCCCAATACATGTCGCTCGTGGCGTGGGTAGGCTGAACTGATGGGATGACATGATAAGCTGCAAATCGCTGAACATCTGCTTCTGAAACCACCTGCGCATGTTCAATTCGCCAACGCGCATCGTTGGGACCTTCCAGCCAATCTCCATAGGCATCCAACACCACGGCAACAGCTGAATCACCAATGCAATGCGTCGCCGCTTGCAATTGGTGTTCTCGCAAACGCCCGAGCTGTTCATGATAGGAAACCAGATCTTGGGTGGACAATCCGTGCCAGCCCGGTCGGTCGGCATAGGGCGAGCGCAATAACGCACCCCTCGATCCCAGCGCCCCGTCCATATAAAATTTGACACCATTCACCACCAAACGGTCTGTGATCAGGCGACCATCGTGGATAAGCCATTCAATGTTCTCATCCGAGGCGGACACCAAAGCATTGACCCGCAATAGCAGGCGGCCTGCTTGCTGAAGCGAATCAATCCACTCAATTTCCTGTGGCGACAGCCCCGCATCAGTTACACTCGTTATTCCCGCTGCCAATAAATTTCGCTGCGCCTCCTCAAGCCCCTTGATACGGGTCGTTTCTGGCCGTGGAGGAATGATCGAAGAAACCAACGAACACGCATTATCGACCAACACCCCTGTGGGCAGCCCGTTCGCATCGCGCATGATTTCACCCCCCTCGACGGTGTGTTTGCTGGTGTCAAAAATTCCGGCAAGCTGCAGTGCCTTTTCGTTCACAATGAGCGCATGCCCGTCGATACGCTCCAATGCGACCGGTTTATTCGGAAACGCTGCATCCAACAATTCGCGATCGGGGAAGGCCTGTGAAGACCAATCATTCTGGTCCCAACCCCGACCAACCACCCAATCGCTTGGCCAACGCTCCTGATGCTCTTGAACGCGCAACACAACCTCCTCCCACGATTCCGTGCCCATCAAATTGGCCTCCAACAAACCGTTTGCGTACCCCAGCAAATGAGCGTGTCCATCCATGAGTCCCGGCATCAAGACGCCCCCCTGCAAATCCGTATACGACCTCGCACTGTACTTATTTAATATGGCGCGCTCTGGACCGGCCTCCACGACACGCCCATCTCGAACCGCCACCGCCTGCAATCGGTGGCCTTCGAAATCAAGCGTCAAAATGACACCGTTGTGCACAATCAAGTCGACTTGTTCCGACTTAAATCCGCAGCCCATCCAGATTACCGCCAGTGCTACATAGGCTGCGAAGAGCCAGCTGTTGTTTTTCGTCATTTTCATGAACGCTTGAAATGATAGGCACTCGCTTGAGCTGCAGGCATGATCAAGATATCTTGTATGCTCACATGATCTGGGCGAGTGGCGATGTAGATGACTGCGTCCGCAACGTCATCAGCCGTAAGTGGGGTGAACCCGTCGTAAACGGCCTCGGCCGCCCGTTCATCTCCCTTAAAACGAACCAAGCTAAACTCCGTTTCGGCTGCGCCTGGCGCAACTTGAGCCACTTGAATTCCACGCGGGAGCAAATCCATGCGCATCGCATGGCTCAAACCGTCTACAGCGAACTTGGATGCATTGTACACTGCACCGCCGGGATAAGGCTGCCTGCCGGCGACACTGCCGATGTTGATGACGCGGGATCCCGGCAGCATCCGCGGTGTTAACTCGCGGGTCACATTCAAAAGTCCCTTGACATTGGTGTCGATCATGCGATCCCAATCTTCATACACACCGGAATCAATGGGTTCCTTCCCGACCGCCAACCCCGCATTGTTCACCAGCACTTGCGGCACATCAATTGCATCCAAGGATTGCAACGCTTCGATCGTTTTTTCTCGATCACGCACATCAAAACAAAGCGTTTTACGCACCACAGCCCCCAATTCGTTGGCAATGGCTTTCAGTCGATCCGATCTTCGACCGGTCAAAACCAATTCAAAACCTGCAGCTGCCGCCTGATAGGCGATGGCTTTTCCAAAGCCGGAAGTGGCCCCCGTGACCAACATCACTCCACGGCCATTTTGTGTTTCGTGATTTTTCATTTCTCTTTGCCACTCAAAGGTACATTCACAATTTCCTCCACATGAAACACTTTTACACTTGGGCAATGTTCGCAGCTGGCATGTTTGCCATGCCCAATTTTGGCGCTGCGCAAGCCATTACCCACACCATTGCTGAAATTCAAGGTGAATTGTTCAGCTCACCACTTGTTGGACAGTCGGTCACAACCACCGGCATCGTAACCGCCAACAACGTCACCTCAGCGACTTCCGGTGTCATCGGCTACTTCGTTCAAGACGGTGAGGGACCTTGGAATGGCGTATTCGTTTACGACAACACGCAGGCTCCAGAAATCGGCGATGAAATCATTTTGGAAGCAGAAGTTCAAGAATTTTATGACGTCACGGAATTGGGCAACGTCAGCTACTACGAGACGGTGAGCAGCGGCAACGAGCTCCCGGCTGCTTCGGTGGTTTCAACTGGCGAATTGGCCAGCAGCGAAGCCTATGAAGGGTGCCTTGTGCAAGTCATAAACGCTGTTTGCACCAACCCGGATGCAGACTACGGTGAAGCTTTGTTCGACGACGGAACCGGCGAAGTCAAAACCAACGACTACATGTATATTCCTGAAGCCGGCTGGGTGTTGAATGAAACGTATTCCATCACCGGATGCATTCACTATACCTTCGAGGAATACAAAATTGAGCCCCGTTTTGCTGATGACATCGTCGTCGGATTCATCAACGGCATCAACGAATTTCGTCCCACGCGCGCTTTGGGAGTTTATCCGAACCCTGCACAAAATGCCGTTCGTTTGGATTCCAATGAGCCCGGACTGTTGGTCATTTCTGACGCCATGGGACGCGAAATCTCCCGAGTGCTCATTCAAGAGGCCTTGCCAACCGTGGACGTGAGCGCCTTGTCTTCAGGCATGTACCATGTGCAATTCACCTCGCAAGCCGGAAGGGCAACGAGCAAGCTGCACATTCAATAATCATTTCACCTTTGACTGAAACGGCTCCAATCTGATTGGGGCCGTTTTTGTTTCGCCCCTACTCCTCTTCTTCCACGGTTGACTCACCTGTTGCCTCGCCCGTTCCGGCATACAGGTCCCACCCCATCCATCGGCATTCCATGGGGCCATTGAAGCACTTGATCCGGCGTTTGGTTTTGAGTCCAACGCGCTTCAACCCTTCAATATCTGACGAGATGACCCAAGCAGAGAACCCAGGCCAATTCGTTTTGAACGCATCCCCAATTCTCCCATAGAATGCCGGCGCATCCTCCACGGGCAGCCTTTCTCCGTATGGCGGATTGAGTACCAACACACCGTGATCGGTTCGGGGTTTGAGTTTAAAGAAGTCCATCCGACCCAGTTCTGCTCGACCATCCAACTCCATGTTAGAAAGGGCTTGGCGGGTTTGCGAAATCGCTGAAAAATCGCGATCCGAACCGAAGATTTGGGTCGGAACGTGCTGCCGATTCTCCTTGAACTCGTCCCGAACACTCCACCACTCTTCCTCGTCGTAACCCCGCCAATCCATGAAGGCGAACTTTCGGCGGTGCCATTGAATGGGGAATCCGTCAGCCCAAAGCGCTGCTTCGACGGTGAACGTTCCAGAACCGCACATGGGGTCGTACAGGGGAATGCCCGGTTTCCATCCTGCATGCGCGAGTAAGCCTGCTGCGAGCACCTCATTGAGCGGGGCCTTGGCTCCGGACGGGCGGTACCCTCGGCGACTCAAAGGCCTTCCTGCAGCATCGAGTGAAATCGTTACCGTGGTATGCGCTATATGCATATGAATGCGCAAATCGGGATCCTCTCGATTGATGCCCGGTCGCAATCCTGAAAATTCTCGGAAGTGGTCCACCACGGCGTCCTTCAAGCGCAACATGGCAAACTGCGAATGCGTGAAAACTCCCGAATGCACTGTAACGTCAATGGCGAAGGATGATTGAGGCGTCATGATTGCGCCCCAGTCCCAGCGCTTCGCTTCATCGTACAACGCATCGGGATCTTGCGCGTCAAAGGTGAGCACAGGGCGCAGCACCGTCAACGCAAACCGGCTTGACAGGCAAACGCGAAACAACGTGGCCATGTCCGCATGAAACTCCACGCCTCGTTTGGCCTGTTCGACCCCGAGGCATCCACATTGGATCAATTCCTTCTCCAGGAACTCCTCCAATCCCGCCAAGGTTTTCGCGAAATACAACGGCAATTCTGGTCGTTCGTCCTGACTCATCCTCCTTTCCTTTTTGTTTTAAAACCTTTGCCTTCCAATTCTGAAATGACCCGATCGCGGTGGTCCCCTTGAATGATAATCGCCCCGTCCTTCACGGAACCTCCGGCCCCACAAATGGCTTTCAACTCTTTACCCAGCACCAGCAACTCCATACCGCTTCCTTGGAAACCCTCAACCAACGTCACAGGCTTCCCCGCTCGCTGCTTTCGGTCGAGGCTCACGTACAAAGTCTGACTCGACGGGCTCATTTCCTCCGAAAAGGTGGCGTCATGGTCCGTGTCGGGCTTCCACTGCGGCTGCGTACTGTAGACCATTCCGTCATCAGACAAGCGAATGCGTTGATTTTTCTTTCGTGCACACATGGGACGCGAAGGTAAATCAAGACCGGCGACGCTTAGTTTATTGTTT
This sequence comes from Flavobacteriales bacterium, assembly GCA_049416245.1. Taxonomy (GTDB): domain Bacteria; phylum Bacteroidota; class Bacteroidia; order Flavobacteriales_D; family Sanyastnellaceae; genus UA16. Next base: position 6,142 of record JBMSHA010000003.1, read on the forward strand.
GTTTTTGTCAATGGAATTTCGTATCTTTTTGATATGGTTTATCGAATTGTCTTTGCCGGCTTGCTGACGATCGTTGGCTTTTTAACGCAGGTTCATGCGCAGGGCAGTTGCACCTCATTGGACCTGGAATACATCTGTCAAAACACCGAATATGTCCAGGGGGTCGCTGCAGATTGTGGATTGGGATGTTTATCGGAAGGCGAAGAATGCCTCGAAGCTTGCATGATTGAACAGTTGGAATTGACCGTTCCGTGCATTGGATGCTTTGGCACACAAGTCATTTGCGTCGTTCAAAACTGTTACTTCGCCTGCGCCTTTGGGACAGAAGAGGCCTGCGCAGAATGTGCTGTTCAAAATTGCGAAGCGGGGTTCAACGAGTGCGCTGGAATCGTTGACTCCGATAACGACACTTGGACCAATCTGTGCGATTGTAACGATACCAACCCCGTCATTTATCCCGGTGCTGAAGGCACAAATCAAGGGTATGACAATGATTGCAATGGCCTCCTTAGTCCTTCAGAACTCACAGAGTGCGTGGCCGACATGAACGGTGACCAGATCATCGGCACGGCAGATTTGTTGATTTTCTTGGGCACTTTCGACTGCGTCGAAAATTGTTTGGAGGAAGCCGACTTTAATAACGACGGTGTTGTTGGCGCTTCAGATTTGCTGACCTTTTTGTCCGAATTCGGGTTGTACTGCTTCTAATCCGTGCGAAATTTGGCCCAAAACCAACGCCGTGGATTCAAAACCGCATCAACTCGATGATGATTTATTGGCCTATGCGCTGACTTGCAGTTCACCCGAAGATGCCATCTTGAGGGACTTGCGGACCCGTACCTGGCAAACAGTACTCACACCGCAAATGTTGAGCGACCCCATTCAAGGGAGGTTGCTGCAAAATTGGAGTCGCATGCTTCGTCCTCGAAGAATCCTGGAGTTGGGAACATACACCGGTTATGCGACAATCTGCCTCGCAGCCGGCATGCCGGAGGATGGGGAGATTGTCACCATCGAACCCAATGATGAACTGAACGCATTGCAGGATGAATTCTGGCAACGAGCCGGAATTCACGATCGAATCACCCGACACAACGAGGAGGCTGGCAATATCTTGTCATCCTTGAAGGGTCCGTTCGATTTGGTGTGGATTGATGCAGATAAGCCCCGAACTCCGACCTATGTCGAGCAATGCTTGGAGCTGGTGCGTGAAGGCGGGTGGGTTTTAGTGGATAACGTTTTGTGGTGGGGCAAAGTGCTACCCTCTTCTTCAAATCAAGAGGAAACGGCGCGCATTTTGCACGGCATGAACCGTGATTTAGCTAAAAGACACGACCTACGCACCTCCCTCATTCCCATAAGAGATGGCATCTTGATGATTGAGAAGTCGGCCCGTTCTGCAGAAGAAGGTTAAGCCAACACTTCTGCTACGGCTTCAGCCGCTTCTTTCAGTAGGATGGCTGACTTGACTTTGAGACCTGACTCATCGATCAGTCGCTTTGCCTCCTCTGCATTCGTTCCTTGCAACCGCACAATGATGGGCACTTCAATGTTGCCCATGTTGCGGTATGCATCCACGACACCTTGGGCCACCCGGTCGCAGCGAACGATGCCACCGAAAATATTCACCAAAATTGCCTTAACTGCCGGATCTTTCAGAATGATGCGGAAGGCCTTTTCCACGCGGGCCGCATCCGCCGTTCCTCCTACGTCCAGGAAGTTGGCAGGTTCCCCTCCGCTCAATTTGATGATGTCCATCGTCGCCATGGCCAGGCCTGCGCCATTGACCATGCAACCAACATTGCCGTCCAACTTGACGTAATTCAACCCCGCTTCATCGGCCTCCACTTCAGTAGAATCTTCCTCTGTCGTGTCGCGCATCGCAGCGTAATCCGGATGACGATACAAGGCATTGCCATCGAGCGAAACCTTGGAGTCAACTGCAATCACACGATCATCACTTGTTTTGAGCACCGGGTTGATTTCAAACATGGTTGCATCCGAACCCACATAGGCATTGTACAGCGCCCCAACGAATTTGGTCATTTCCTTGAATGCCTTTCCGCTCAGCCCCAAATTGAAAGCGATACGACGTGCTTGAAATCCTTGCAACCCCAGTGTCGGATCAATGGATTCTTTGAAGATGAGTTCCGGCGTCTCCTCCGCAACTGCTTCGATATCCATGCCGCCTTGGGGCGAATACATGATGATGTTGCGGCCATTCGCTCGATCCAATAAAACGCTCATGTAAATCTCTTTCGGTTCGCTGTCGCCAGGTCCGTATACATCCTCGGCAATCAGTACCTTATTGACTTGCTTGCCTTGAGCATTGGTCTGGGCAGTTACCAAATGTCCGCCCAAAATTCCCGCTGCTTTGTCTTTGACCTCATCCAAGCCTTTCGCCAATACAACACCGTGTGAACCCGTTTCCGTCACGGTTCCCTTCCCGCGCCCTCCGGCATGAATCTGCGCTTTCACCACGAACCAACCTGTTCCAGTTTCCTCTGCCAATTTTACCGCCGCTTCGTGCGCCGCTTCAGCAGTTTCGGCGACGTAGCCATTCTGGATGGCTACACCGAAACTTTTCAAAATGGACTTGCCCTGGTACTCGTGGATATTCATGTGATGAATCGTTTGAAAATGCGGTGCAAAGGTAGGGAACAGAAGACGCGATTCCATCGTAGTTTGCAGGCATGCAGGAATTCATGATTCAAGCGCGCGGAATTACCAAATCCTTCGGGGATGTCGAAGTGCTTCGCGGCATCGACTTGGACATTCGAAGCAACGAAATCACAGCCATTACCGGGGCATCCGGGGCTGGAAAAACAACGTTGCTTCAAATCCTGGGAACTTTGCACGCACCGGATTCCGGTATACTGCAAATAGGTGAACAGCACGTGGAGAGCCTGAAAGGCAAAGCGCTCGCTGCATTTCGAAATCAGCGTATTGGATTCATTTTTCAATTCCATCGGCTACTCCCAGAGTTCAGCGCCCTGGAAAATGTACTCATGCCAGCTTGGATAAGGGGTGCAGATGGAACCCGGGAAAAAGAGCGAGCGGAAAGGCTCTTGCGTGATTTGGGTTTGGGCGATCGCATGCACCATAGCCCCAATCATCTGAGTGGAGGCGAGCAACAACGCGTAGCAGCGGCAAGGGCCCTGATGAATGAACCCGATGTGGTGTTGGCAGATGAGCCTACAGGCAACTTGGACTCCGGAAATGCCGATTCCCTATTCGAACTTTTCGAAGAATTGCGGGATCGTGAAGGTCAGACATTTGTCGTGGTCACCCACAACAATCGAATGGCGCAACGGGGAAACCACCAATTGACCTTAGCCGACGGACGGCTCGTCTAGCGAACGAAACTGGCGTATTCTAGGTCGCTTCCTTGCGGGATTTATTATGCACGCATAAAAAAACCGCTATTTACTATGCACGCATAGCTTTTCCTGTGTACATTTAGGAACGTGAAGCCACAAGACACCATCGATTTTCATTTGCGCTGGGGTTGGACCAAACTTTCCCGACTCTACAGCAGCGAAGCCGAAAGGCGAGGCATCCCTTTTTCGTATGTGTTCATTTTGCTTCACACTGAAAGGGCCGGAACCCCTTCCACGAAACTCGGCCCCAAGATGGGTATGGAACCCACGAGCCTCTCCCGCTCACTGCGAGGAATGGAATCCATGGGTTGGATCGAACGTCGACCCGATGAGCACGACAAACGCATGATGCGCGTTTACCTCACCGAAACCGGCGTGACCGCCAGACGGGAAGCACGTGATTTAGTCGTCACGGTGAACGAACGCCTCAGGCAACTGCTCGGAGCCGACTCCGTCGACAGGCTTCTTATTGAAATGAAACGATTAAACGAAGTGCTCGATCAACCCCAGCATCTCCTGGCGACGCCTTCATCAACGAATAAACCTCACTTGCCTCAACCATGAGTACACCTGCAATCGCTTACCACCGAATCAAAAAAGTCGCCGTGCTCGGTTCCGGTGTGATGGGTTCGCGCATCGCATGCCACCTGGCGCAAACCGGTTCAGAAGTCCTGCTGCTTGACTTGCCTTCAGAAAAAGGAGCCCGCGACGCCGTTGCGGCTGGACACCTGAAAGCGGCGCTCAAGTCCAATCCCTCTCCTATTTATTCCAAGCGGTTCACAAACCGGATTGAAACGGGAAATTTCGACGATGACTTGCCGAAAATAGCCGGATGCGACTGGATCATTGAAGTCATCGTGGAACGCCTCGACATCAAACAGCAGTTATTTGAGCGCGTTGAACAACACCGGAAGCCAGGGACCTTCATCACATCAAATACCTCGGGGATTCCCATCGCCCAATTGAGCGAAGGTCGCTCTGAGGATTTTCAAGCGCATTTCTGCGGAACGCATTTTTTCAATCCCCCGCGTTATCTGCCGCTTTTGGAAATCATCCCGGGGCCTGAAACGAAACCGGAGGTGCTCGAATTTTTCAGCGATTACGGCGAGCGAATTCTGGGAAAACAGGCCGTTCTCTGTAAAGACACACCTGCATTTATTGCCAACCGCGTCGGCGTCTTTGCGATTCAAGCATTGTTCCACACCGTCAGCGAGATGGGATTAAGTGTGGAGGCGGTCGACAAACTCACAGGTCCAGCAATGGGCCGACCGAAAAGTGCAACATTCCGCACCTGCGATGTAGTTGGATTAGACACCCTCGTGCACGTCGCGAATGGCGTTGCCGCCAATTGTCCGGAAGACGAACGTCAATCCGTTTTCGCGGTACCGGATTATGTGCAGCATTTAGTGGATAACGGTGCCCTTGGAGCCAAATCAGGAGCAGGCTTTTACAAGAAAGTAAAAAACGATGCAGGCAAGAGTGAAATCTTGGCCCTCGATTTGAAAACACTGGAATACCGCTCAAAAGAAAAAGTCAAATTCGCGACACTCGATCAGGCAAAATCCGTGGACAACTTGTCCGAACGGACCAAAGTGCTTTTCAATGGACAAGACGAGGCCGGCACCTTTTATCGCCGCATTTTCGCCGATGTATTTGCCTACGTTGCAAACCGTGTTCCCGAAATCTCAGATGAGCCCTACCGCATCGACGATGCTTTGCGCGCCGGGTTTGGTTGGGAACTGGGTGCCTTTGAGAGTTGGGATGCCATTGGATTCGAGGCGGGGCTGGAAGCCATCGCAGGTCGTGGGTTGGCGATCCCTCAGTGGATCACAGATTTTGCCGCCGCCGGCAACACCACTTTTTACCGAAACCGAGACGGCATCCGAGAATGCTGGAATCCGGGTACGGCATCGTATGAGCCGCTTGCTGGTCAGGAAGGACGCATTGCTTTGGGCTGGTTGCCAGAGTCGGCCACGGTTTGGTCCAACAGCGGGGTAACCATTCAAGACCTCGGCGACGGCATCATGAATGTAGCGTTCCACACGAAAATGAATTCCATCGGTGCGGAAGTCATTGAGGGACTGAACAAGGCGGTGGATTTGGCCGAAAGCGACGCCCGGTGGCGCGGAATTGTGGTCTCCAACGAAGGAGGTCAATTCAGTGCCGGCGCGAACGTGGGCATGATTTTCATGCTCGCAGTGGAACAAGAATGGGACGATTTGAATCACGCAGTGCGCATGTTCCAAAACACCATGATGCGCATGCGATATTCAGGCGTACCTGTTGTGGCAGCGCCGCATCAACTCGCCTTAGGTGGCGGATGTGAGCTGTGCTTGCATGCTGACAAAGTCGTCGCCCATGCAGAAACCTACATGGGACTTGTCGAATTCGGCATCGGTGTCATCCCTGCGGGCGGCGGCACGAAAGAATTTGTCTTGCGCTTGCACGATGAATTGAATGACGGCGACATGCGCATCAACCGACTCCGCGATCGGTTCCTGACCATCGGCCAAGCAAAAGTGGCCACTTCAGCGCACGAGGCCTTCGAGCTCGGATACCTCCGTGAAGGCATCGATGAAGTGGTGGTCAACCGCCGCGATCAGCTCGCCCGCGCAAAACGCGCGGCCTTGGAATTGGCGAACGCCGGCTACACCCAACCGGTCCAACGAAAAGACATCATGGTCGCGGGCCAAGAAGGACTCGGCATCGTCTACGTGGGAGCGCACAGCATGATGAGCGGGAATTACATTTCTGAGCACGATCAACTCATCAGTGAAAAGCTCGGCTACGTCATGTGCGGCGGAGATTTGAGCCAGCGAACCGCGGTTTCGGAACAATACCTGCTCGACCTCGAACGCGAAGCCTTTGTATCCCTGTGCATGCAGCGCAAGACCTTGGAGCGCATGCAAAGCTTGATTCAGAAAGGAAAAATCTTAAGAAACTAACCAACGCCATGAACGCATACATCATAGGAGGGTATCGATCACCTGTAGGCAAATCCGGTAAGGGCGCGTTTCGCTTCGTCCGCCCTGACGACCTGGGTGAACAAGTCATCCGGCGATTGCTCGCTGATTTTCCCCAATTGGACAAAACCCGCATTGACGATGTCATCGTCGGAAATGCCACGCCTGAAGCGGAGCAGGGGCTCAACATCGGACGGATGGTGAGCTTGATGGGATTGGACACCGAAAAAGTACCCGGCATGACCGTCAATCGCTATTGCGCTTCCGGTCTGGAAACGATTGCCATTGCGTCGGCAAAAATCCACGCCGGAATCGCTGATTGCATTTTGGCGGGCGGAATTGAAACCATGTCGCCCATTCCATTTGGCGGATGGCGCATCGTACCGAATGCGCGGATTGCGAAAGCCAACCCGGATTGGTATTGGGGCATGGGACTCACGGCCGAAGCCGTCGCCAAAGACTTCAACGTTTCCCGCGACGCCCAAGATGAATTCGCCCTGAACAGCCACCTCCGGGCGGCGGCAGCCATCGACGGCGGGCGTTTTGCGCCAGGCATCGCCTCCATCACGGTCAACGAAATCTACCTGGACGAAAATGAGAAGCGCCAAGAACGCACCCATGTCGTCGACACCGACGAAGGAGTTCGCCGCGACACGACAGCGGAGGGCCTCGCACGGCTCAAGCCCGTCTTCGCACAAGGCGGATCGGTCACGGCCGGCAACAGTTCGCAAACCTCGGACGGAGCCGCTTTTGTCTTGGTCGTTTCCGAGCGTATGCTTAAAGAATTGAATGTGGAACCCATCGCCCGCTTAGCAAGTTTCCACGTGAGCGGATTGGAACCGCGCGTCATGGGTGTGGGACCGATTCACGCCGTTCCTGAAGCCTTGAAAAAAGCAGGGCTTCAAGCTGGGGATCTCGGCGCTATCGAATTGAATGAAGCCTTCGCTTCGCAATCTGTGGCCGTGGTCAACGAGCTGGGGTTAGACCCTAAAATTGTGAATCCGAACGGCGGCGCCATCGCATTGGGCCACCCACTCGGATGCACAGGAGCGAAACTCACGGTGCAGCTGATGCATGAATTAAAATCTCGCCAATCCAAATACGGCATGGTCACGATGTGTGTCGGAACGGGCCAAGGAGCCGCTGGCGTTTTTGAAATGTTGAATACCTAAAAATTGAACACGATGTCCGAACAAAACGACGCAATACGGGGAGGAGAATTTTTGATTCGCCCTACAGCCGCCGCCGACATCTTCATTCCAGAAGAATGGACGGAGGAACAATTGATGATGAAGCAAATGACGCTTGATTTCGTTGAGCAACGCATTATCCCACAGTTGGACCAAATCGAACACCAAGAAGAGGGGTTGGTGCCGAGGCTGATGGAAGAGGCGGGGGAACTCGGACTCGTCGGGAGTTCGGTACCGGAGGAATACGGTGGCTTGGGGCTTGACTTCAAGACGACCATGCTCATTACCGAAGCCATCGGCGGCGCGCATTCGTTCAGCGTGAGTTTCAGCGCACACACCGGCATCGGGACCTTGCCCATTTTGTACTACGGGAATGAAGCCCAAAAACAAAAGTGGATTCCTGGATTGGCATCCGGACAATTAAAGGGCTGCTATTGCCTGACCGAGCCCAGCGCGGGTTCTGACGCCAACAGCGGAAAAACGAAGGCTCGCTTGTCCGAGGACGGCAAGCACTACATCATCAACGGCCAAAAAATGTGGATCACGAACGGAGGATTCGCCGACGTGATGATCGTATTTGCGAAAATCGATGACGACGAAAAGCTCACGGCATTCATCGTTGATGGACATGCCGATGGCATCACCAAGAATCCCGAAGAGAAGAAGATGGGCATCAAAGGCTCATCGACGCGGCAAATTTTCTTCAATGACGTGCATGTCCCGGTCGAAAACCTGCTGTATGAGCGTGAGCAAGGGTTCAAAATTGCCGTCAACATCCTCAACATTGGCCGCATCAAACTGGGCGGTGCTGTCCTCGGAGCGGCCAAAGATGCTTGCACCTATGCCGCACGCTTCGCCAACGAGCGCGAGCAATTTGGACGGCCGATTTCGAAATACGGCGCCATCCGCTACAAACTCGCCGAAAGCGCCATTCGGTTATACACCCTCGAATCGGCACTTTACCGGGCGACCCAAAACATCGACGATGCGATTGCGGCATTGAAAGCCGACGGCATGGAACACGGGGAAGCGACGCTGAAAGGCATTGCGGATTTCGCCCCCGAGTGCGCGATGATGAAAGTCCTCGGCTCTGAGGTGCTTGATTACGTGGTGGACGAGACCGTGCAAATCCACGGCGGCATGGGCTACAGTGCGGAAACTCGCGCCGAACTCGCTTACCGCGACGCCCGCATCAACCGCATTTTTGAAGGCACCAATGAGATCAACCGCATGCTCACGGTGGACATGATCCTCAAGAAAGCCATGAAGGGCGAAATGGACCTCATGACCCCAGCCATGGCTGTGGCCAACGAATTGACCGGCGTTCCAGATTTTGCAACGCCGCCTTCGGATCCGTTCGAATTGCAATTGAGCTACGTCGCCAACCTCAAAAAAGCCATTCTCATGGTGGCCGGTGCCGCGGCGCAAAAATTGATGATGAGTTTGGCTAAAGAGCAAGAGATCTTAATGAACATCGCGGACATGGCGATTTGGGCTTACACCATCGAATCGACCGTTTTGCGCGTCCAAAAGCTCGCTGCTCAAAAAGGCAGCACCGACGAACTTGGCGTTCAGATGGACATCATGCGCGTGTACACGTATGAGGCGAGCGAATGGATCCAAAGTGCTGGGAAGGAGGCGCTGCTCGGGTTTGCCGACGGCGACGAATTGAAGATGATGCTCATGGGCATGAAGCGCTTCTGCAAAACAGAGGACTTTAATACCAAAGAAGCTCGTCAACGCATCGCGATGAACGTCATCGAAAACAACGCTTACACCCTTTAATGGGGTGAAATCTTTGTTGAAATCCTTCTGATTGCCTCGAGAAATTGCCGCTGTCGCGCTGGTAATTTTGGAACATGGCAAAGAAGAAGACAATCATCAATAAAGCTTCAGAGAAATTCCTCGAAGCTTACCTCAATAACGCAAGTCCCACCGGATTCGAGAGCAGCGGGCAACAGTTGTGGCTCGATTACATCCGTCCCTACATCGACGAACATTTCGTCGATACCTATGGAACCGTAGTCGGCGTCATCAACCCTGATGCGCCGTATAAAGTAGTGATTGAGGCGCACGCAGATGAGATCAGCTACTTCGTGCATTACATCACCTCCGACGGGTACATTTACCTCAAGCGCAACGGTGGAAGCGATCATCAAATCGCTCCGTCCAAGCGTGTCGACATCCACACCCCGAAAGGCATCATCAAAGGCGTTTTCGGTTGGCCCGCTATTCACACCCGCACGCCCGGGAAGGAGGAGTCGCCGACCATGAAAAACATCTTCCTCGATGTAGGAGCTAAGGACAAAGCCGAGGTCGAAAAAATGGGCATTCACGTGGGTTGTGTCGTCACCTATGAAGACACATTCATGGTCTTGAATAAGGATTGGTTCGTGGCGCGTGCACTCGACAACCGCGCCGGCGGATTCATGATTGCAGAAGTCGCACGATTACTGAAAGAAGAAAAGACTACGTTGCCTTTCGGATTGTACATCACCAATTCGGTCCAAGAAGAGATTGGCCTGCGCGGTGCGCAAATGATTGCAGAGCGGATCCAGCCCGACGTGGCCATCGTCACCGACGTTACCCATTGCACGCATACGCCGATGATGAACAAAATAGAGAACGGCGATGTGGCAGCCGGCAAAGGCCCAGGCGTCACCTACGGACCAGCCGTGCAAAACAACCTGCTCCAGCGCATCATCGATACCGCAGACGCCGAAAAGATTCCGTTGCAACGCATGGCGGCGAGCCGTTTTACCGGAACCGACACCGATGCGTTTGCCTACTCAAACCAAGGTGTCGCAAGTGCGCTGATCAGCTTGCCATTGCGTTACATGCACACCACCGTAGAAATGGTGCACCGCGACGACGTGGAGAATTGCATTCGGTTGATTTTGGCCACGCTCAAAAACATCGAGCCCGGCGAAGATTTCAAGTACATCCGATAAGGAGGCGAAATTCAGCCGAGCAACCGGATGATTTCTCCGGACAGCCGCGCAATTTCACCCGTTTGCTCCTCCGTCAATGAAGCATGGGTTTCCGTCATCCGATGAATGCGCGCTGCATGCACCCGCGCCTCACTCATGCGGTCCATCAATTGGGCACCCTCGGAAGCCATCGCCCGGCGGTGGTGAAAAAGGTCCGCAGCCTCTTGAACCAGACCCTTGAGCTCCGACTCATTCCAGGGTTTGGAGATGTACTTGTAAATCTGTCCCTTATTGATCGCGTCGATGACAGCATCGATATCGGCATGACCTGTCAATAACATGCGAATGGGATCGGGATAATCCGGCATGATCAGTTCGAAAAACTCCACCCCGCTGAGCTTGGGCATTTTTTGATCCGAGATGATGACCTCGATGGGCTGTTCGCGTAAAATTCGAACCGCTTCGGTGGGTTCTGTGGTCACGTGCACCTGAAAATCCCGGCGAAACGCCGCTCGAAATGCGGTGAGGTTGTGTGCCTCATCATCGAGGTATAAAACGTTGATCATAATGGAAATCGAATGATAAATTCAGTACCTACACCCTCTTGGGATTCTACTTCAACCTCGGCGTTGTGGTCACTCAAAATCCCTGTCACGATGCTGAGTCCAAGCCCAGTTCCTTCACCTACCGGTTTCGTTGTGAAAAACGGATCGAAGATTTGAGACTTCACCGTTTCCGACATGCCAACCCCGCAATCTTTGATGCGCACCTCGACCCAAGATTGTCCGATGCTCTCCACACGGGACGTCTTGACCTGGACCACATTTTCCTCGGCATCCCGACCCAACCCCTCCATGGCTTGTGCGGCGTTGGTCACGATGTTCATGAACACCTGATTGAGCCGCCCCGGTTGGCATGTGACCGGAGGCAGATCTTCGGCTAATTCGCATTGAACCACCGCAGTTTCCTTCAAATTACTGCGTAAAATGATCAGGGTGGATTCGATCAGTTCGTTCAATTGAGCCTGAATGAAATTATCTCCGTCCATGCGACTGAAGATGCGCAATCCTTTGACGATTTCGGCGGTGCGGGTGGTTCCGTCCTCGATGCCCTTTAACAGTTCGTCAATTTCCTTCTGCGTAAAATCGATGTCCAACTGCGCAAGCTGCTGCTTGATGGCCACGACACTTCCCGCGAGGTCTTCGCTTTCCGGATTCAAAGACTTCACGGAGTCTACCACCGCATTCATGTCTTGGAAATCTCGGCGAAGCGATTGGGCACTCGACGAGACAAAGTTGATGGGATTATTGAGTTCGTGTGCGATTCCTGCGGTCAATTGTCCGATGGATGCCAGCTTTTCGCTTTGAACCAATTGTTGTTGCGCCGTCTGCAACTCTTCCAAGGTAGACCGCATCGTGGAGTTCATTTCCTCCAAATCGGCTGTTCGATCCCGAACGCGCTCTTCCAACACCGTGTTTTGCTCACGCACCATGCGCTCGTTAAGCTGAGAAATCCTGAGCTGCTCTTCGCGGGCTGTTGCACTCTCCTTTTTCAATTGGTTGATGCGACTGGCCAATGCCAAGCTCAGCAGCACCATCTCAATGGCACTGCCCAGCGGCAGCGCAAAGAAAGTCCATTGATTGTAGGGGATGATGCCGGCATCCTTCAACACAAACACCAGAACTGCTAGGATGAAAATCGCGAACGCGAGCAAGAAGTACTTGGCGGGGCTGTAGCCCTTGCGCATCGTGATGATGGCACCGGGAATGAAAAAGAAGATGGCTACTGCGCAGAAATTAATGAGGTTGTAGCTCCAAATCAATTGGCCAGTCGTAGCCAATACAAAGGCTATGAGGTAAACCACGAAATAGAAATTCAACAACTTGTGCAGCCACGGCACATAGCGACTCAATCGCAAGAAATTCTGGACAAAGACGATGGTTGTGAGTCCACTAAACACCCCAAAGAAGTGAGTCATCCGCAAATTCAACCATGGAAGCGCATCCAATCTGAAGAACGATCCATACCCGTTCAACACGAACTGGGTGCCTCCAATCATGAGAATGAATAACGAATATTCCAGGTAGCTCCTGTCGCCGACGCTGAAGAACAAAAACAAATTGTACAGCAACATCACGAGGATGACCCCGAAGTAAGCTGCAAAGAGTACATCGCGTTGGTGAGAATCACGCAAGACCTCGCGCGGACCGGCGATGCGCACGGGAAGCAGAATCGGTTTGGCCGATTTCATGCGAAACAGCAACACCAACTCATCGCATTGCACCAAAGGGATGGGAAACGTCGGATAGGTTCCTAAACTTGCATCCCAATTGTGCTGATCGACGACGCCACGATCATAGGAAGCCACTACTTTACCGTCGCACACCATGAATCCGGTTAACTCATCGATTCCGGCATTTTGAATCTCAATCAATTGGCCACTTTCTGAGCGCGGATCCAGCGTGAGTCGAACCCATTTGACCTCATCATCCAATCCCAAATTTGGAACGGCAGCTTCGAACGGGGACCAATCTTCCGATCCCGCCACCCTTTCCACCCCCATCAACCCTTGACCGGCTTCTGTATTCATCGCCTCCATCCGCGTCCCCAAGAATTGTTGAGCGTCTACCCCATAGCATCCAGCCATGAAGAAAGCCCACAGCAAGAAACGCACCCGATGCTTTCCGATGCGACTGCCCATTAGACTTCCAACCTGAATTTTAATTGGAGCTCGCCTTTCGGCCCCTGCACCGAATGCACCATGCCCTCAGGATCTTGCCAAATGCCTTCGAGTAATTCACGCACACGCGATTCCACTGCTTCCAAATTTTCGGGAAAGGTGTAGCGGGCAATGGTAGCGCGCAACTTGGGAGTCGGGTATGTGAAAAAACCATCTTCCCCAATGCCCTCCTCCGTAAAAAAGGCCAATGGCCGCTGCATACGCCTCGTAACCGGCGAGGTCAACGCGAAAAGATGCCTTCCGCCTACCATGGTCAACGTCGCCATCGCCGCCTGAATCATGAAGGTAGCCTCCACTCCCATGCCAGCCAATTCGATGCTATTCCACATCCCTCCCAATTCGTAAGCACCTTCCTGAACATACGGTTCCATGTGATGCGCGAGATTCGAATCTTGACCTCCGATCGCTCGGACCAAAGGCAATTCGCTTGCTAGCGAGGCCCCGTGCATGCGAGCGCCTCCAAGTACACGCTCCATTCGACCGTCAATGCCCGGTCCTTTTCCAATCGCAGCAATGACAATCACCTTGGGGTTACCAATCCAGTCCCGATTGAATGTCGTAAGCTGTTTGATGCCGTACGCCTTGAGCACCGCTTGGTGTCCATCGACCAGTTCATGGCACATATCCGGATACTGGTCTGCCCGGAAAACGCGTACCTCCGCTTCCGCGATGCGCTCAGCCTGCCGGGCTCTATCAATTGATGGATTCAACGAGCTGCTCATCCCATTCTAAGTAAAGGCGAGCATCCGCAACGGGCTCACCGAGTAAAATCTTGCGTATGGCTTGCGCTGCATGCGCACCTCCTCCTGCGACGTCGGAATACAACTGAGGCCACCCCACCAACGAGTTACCCACTTCGCTCAAACTCAACCTTCCACGCTCCGATGCTGCGGAAACATCAATGAATGCATCAAAAAAATCGGGTGTCCAACCGTCAGCTCTTCGCATTTCATGGAGCATGGATTCCGAAACCCGTCCGTGAAGAAACGGCGTATCGGGCCAATCGTATCGCTCAATGTCCAGCATTCCTCGGTCCGAGGTCTCCATGATGAGCGGTATGCCTTTTTGCTTGGCCTGCCAGCGCAGATTGGCCTTCGCTTTGACCTGGTCGCACGCATCGCTCACCAAATCCAATCCATCGAAAAACCCTTCCGCATTCTCTGCTGTAAACCCTTCATGTACCAGTTCCACTTGAAAATAGGGGTCAATCTCAGCGATCGCTCGAGCAATCGCCACAGTCTTCGGGGTGCCCAAATGGTGAACTCCGGTTTGGATTCGATTGAGATTCGAAAGCTCCAAGGTGTCAAAGTCCGCCAATCGCAAGCTGCCGCAAATCCTTTCCATCGCCAGCGAAATTGCCAACGCGCTTCCGACCGACAACCCAACAATGCCTACGCGTTTGTCCGCTAACTGCGATTGTTCGGCTGCTGTGATTTTATTTCGGTTGCGGTTCGTTCGCACCTCAATAAAGGCCGACTCTTCCAGAAGTCGCACCCACGTGTTTCTCCACGGATAATAGGCCCAAACCCCGAAAGATTCCCATCCATCGGTTCCGACAACAGATCGAATCTCCTTCGCCAATTGCTCAGGCCTTTCTTTCAATTTGGGGTTGCGAATGGTCAGTAACTCGACCAATTGGTCTTCCAACGTATCCACCACGATGACACCAACTTGTTCGCGCCGCGCCTGTTCGAATGCCATCTTTTCATCAGCGACAGCGAGCCGAAACAACTGGGCTTTACAAGATGTATTGGATGCTGGCATGGGGTGCTCTTAGAACTGCTGAAGTTCGATGGAATCCCACGAGAGATGGCAGCGAATTCCAGATGTTTTGAACACGCTAATTGTGAGAATTTGAAACCTTTACCGCGCCTTTCGCGTAACCACGACTTCAATCACCTCGTGAATGACTCCATTCAATTCAACACCCGTCGTGTGGATCGCTTTCGAAAGCGCCTCCGAATCCGAAAGCCTCGCTGAACGCATCGCTTCTTTTGCGGATGCCCGCGTTCTGGAGCCATCGGAGCGAGACCCCTCGGCCTTCCTAAACACCTTGGGGAGGCACCAAACAGGCTGGCTGTTGGTGGATGAATCTGTTGCTGATAATGCGGAATTTCAAGCACTTGGACGAAGTGCCGCGGAATCCCATGAATTCTTTCGGTGCATGATCATCGGTATGTCGCAAGTTGACAAGTGGCCAGAGAATAGCATTTTTCTTGCGGAAAATGCACTGTCCACCACGATCATTGATCGGCTTCGCAATGAAACGCATGTCTTGCGCATGATGAGCAGCCGATTGCGCCACGTGCGGCGTTTGCAAAGTCGGTAATCACCTTCCTTGATACACCCGCACATGTCCGCGGGCGAGGGCATTGGCCATTTCTCGAATGGGCTGCATTGCTGCTTGGGTTTCCAATGAAATCGCTTCCTTCTTCATTTTGAGTACCAGCAAGCCATAAAGTGCGGTGAGCATGACCTCGGTAGGATGGCGCATGCCTTCACTCATTTTTTGAACTTCAAACTCGCGTAAAACGGGTTCCGCGGTCTCAAATGCGCTTACGTACACTTCATCTTCCATTGGTCCCATGAGCAAATCATGCAACAAGGCCAATTCCGTTTGGACTTCAACGATATCGGAGACATGTCCCGACTCGGACTTTTGCTCCGCTTGCATTTGACGCCCTAAATCCACCAACCACTTCAGGTCGTCCCCTTCCTGATCTTGGAAGAGGGCAAGAAGCACCGATTCAGAAAATCCGGCAGCCCGCAGCAAATCCTCCATTTGCCAAACGTACAGCACATACTCGACGATGTGCGATTGTTTTTTTTGCGCAGCAGTTGTGCTCATTCTGTTGCTTCCGCTGATGCGTCTTGCACCGTTTCCTCCTCGTACCGTTCATTCATAAACTCGAGCAGCGCTTCCGTCACATCAAAACCAGGTGCACCATACAACACACCTTCACCGGACAACCCCCAATTCAAGACCACCTCAATCCCATTTTCTTTCGCAAAAAACCCTACTTCTTGGTTGAGTTTTTCTGAGACTTCAACTTGCAATGCATTTTCCAACTGCACCAACCTGGATTGGGCTTCGTTCTGAATCTGTGCCAATTGCGCTTCAATTTCGTACAGTCGATTTTGTGCCATTTGCACCTCGTCGCCGGACACGCCAGGACCGCTGGCATAGTCAATCAGTTCTTGGGCTTCTTCTTGCAACGGTCTCGCCATGCGCTCCACGGCCAATTGCGATTGTTGAACCGCTGTAAACATCGACTGCTCGCGCGCTTCAATAAATCGGTAGTTGCGTTGAATCGAATCGCCATGCACGTAGGCCACCGTGGCCGCATCCCCACGCTTAAGTTCAGCAGGCAAATCCGCTTGCGAAGGGTTCACCGTCATGTAGGTCAGAACGGCCAACCAGCCAACCATACAAATCATTAAAATGACCAAGAATTGCCTATTCATTGTGTTGTGAAGTTTGATTTTGCAATTGAGAGCGCATCGCGACAAAGTTCTTCAAAACCTCGTCAGCCAAGGATTCCGCAAGAGCACGAACTGAGGCCAAATCCTCCTGATCATCCGAAAATTTAAAGGCCTGTTCATAGCGATCCAGCTCATACCGAAGTTGGTATTTGCCGTTCCATTGGTTGATGGTAATTCGCATCAACGGGTGGGGAATGGTCGCCAGCGTTCGCATCGATTCGCGTAATTTGACCGCGAAGATAGCCCTTCTGTTGATGGAACTACGCACCCCTTGGACACCGAAGTTGAGTGAACTGTTGGATCAGTTGGAATCCACTGCGGCCAAAGAATTGGTGCAATCCGTAGGTAGCGCGCCTTTGATGACGAATCAATCGAAAGAAACGAATTTTCATTGGGGCGAATCGAAACACGAAGAAATACTGGCTTCTCTTTGTGACTCTGAAGCCATACACCGGATCGCAACGTGGGGAATTCAGAACGAACCGTTCACCACATCCGGCAGGCTGGGCCACCGATTCGAGCGGTTGGTCGAAGCTTGGTTCACCCTGCATCCAGACTGGACGGTTCACACCGCGAATGCGGTCATCCAAGGCCAGGATCGCACATTGGGCGAGCTTGACCTGTTGTTGGAACGGAATGACGAATGGATTCACTTGGAACTCGCCTGCAAGTTTTACCTGGGCGTGGGTCATTCAAAACGCTGGGACCAATGGGTCGGCATCGATCCAACCGACCGATTGGATTTGAAATTGAAAACGTTCCAGCGACAAGTTCAACTGTCTGAAATTCCGGAGGCTGCTCAATGGTTGGCCAACCGCGGGTGGCGGGTCGACAAGCAACGCTGTTGGCTCAAAGGCTGGTTTTTCCATCATTTCTCCAATATCCACCACCCCACCCCCCCTCGGTTCGCCGCGCTTAACTACCCAAGCGGCTGGTGGAGTCACGCCAGGGACTGGAACATCATCTGGTCAAATGCCGAGCAATGGATCGCTTTGCAACCCGAACATTGGCTCCGCACGCGGCATCCGTCCGACGACATTCATCTGTTGGAATCGCCCTCCGCAATCAACAAACTCTGGCATTTGGGGCGCAGCGGCATCATGGTGTGCCTCGCTTCCTGGAATGGTCAAGAATGGGTCGAAACGTCCCGTGGAATCGTCGTCCCAGATACGTGGCCCGTAATCGTGTGAATTTTCGTGCGTAGGAACGCGGATTTGGTCAAAAACCCTTGAAATTGCACTCACTTTGGCCACCTGTCTATTCGGAATTAAACAAAACGAAGGTTCAGGAGTCTTATACCCAGAGCTTTTGCCTGAATGAAACTGAAATTACTTCCCTACTTGCCGATTTTCATGTGCTTCAGCATGATGTTTTTGATGGCATCCGCCGCATTGAGCCAAAGACCCGGCGGACCGCCGGCTGGTGGGCAGCGACCTGCTAACGCTGAAGTCACGGGGATGGTGGTGGATGCCGGAACTCAAAAAGGAATCCCGTTTGCATCCGTGGTGCTCATTCGCATGCAAGACAGCACCATTACCTCAGGCCAGTTGGCCGACGAGAACGGAGGGTTCGTTTTGACGGAAATTCCAATGGGCCGTTACACACTCCAAGTCAACTTCATGGGGTACGAAAGCCATGTCTCCGGGATGTTTGCGCTGAACCCGAAGGCCGGATTGGTCAAGGACTTTGGTGAAATCGTTCTCCAACCCAAAATCACCGCACTGGATGAGGCCGTGATCGTAGAGCAAACAAGCAGCCTTGAAATGCTGATTGACCGCCGCGTATTTCGAGTGGGCAATGACCTTTCTGCTGCGGGGGGTACAGCCAGCGAACTTTTAGTTAATGTCCCCTCGGTGACAGTGGACATCGATGGAAACGTGTCCCTGAGAGGTTCCTCACAGGTTCAAATCCTCATCGATGGGCGCCCTTCTGGATTGAGCGGAGCCTCGCAAAATGCCTTCCTCGAGCAAATTCCAGCCAGTTCGATAGACCGTGTGGAGGTCATCACCAATCCTTCAGCCAAATACGATCCCGACGGCATGGCGGGGATTTTGAATATCATTCTGAAGAAGAACAAATTGCAAGGATTCCACGGTCAGGCTCAAGTCACCCCTGGAAGTGGTGACAACCACAACGCCTCGCTTTCCCTGAACTACAAGGGCGAGCATTTTTCTGTTTTCAGCAGCGGGAGTTGGAATTACCGCGATCAATTCCGCGAAGGTGAGACCTACAGAGAATTAACCGGCCTCGACAGCTCGTCTCAAACCGATCAAATCCGCGACGGAAGTCGCATCCGCACCAGCTTGAGCGGCCGAGTTGGTATGGAATGGTATCCTTCCAAATCGGAGGTGGTTTCATGGAATGTCAATCTCAATGAGAATGACGGCGATAACCTGAACCTCATCTTCAATGAAGAGGTATGGGATACGGGAAGCGCATTTCAAACCAATCGCAGCGCTGCGGAGCGTTCGGCGGGTCAAGGGGTCGATGTTGACGGCAGTTATCGAAAAGAATTCAATAACAACCCCGCACATTTTCTCTCCGCGCAAATTCGCCACTCACGCTCGCGCTCTTCTTCCGAAGAATTCATTGAAGAACTAGCAGTAGGCAGCTCACTTGCGGTGCTCGATACCAACCTGCAAAGCAACTCCAACTTGCGCACGGTCGCTCAGGTCGATTTCGAGAAACCGCTCAATCATGAAGGGAAATGGGAATGGGGTTGGAAATCCAACTTGTCACTTACGCAGGATGAATTTGGGTACCTCGCTGCAGATTCAGCCGTCTGGATCGCTGGCCTCTATGTGCCCGTCAATCCCGTAGCAAAAGAGTTTGCCTTTGATTACCGAGAAGACGTTCACGCCATTTATTCCACATACGGGCGAAAGTGGGGCGTTTGGGGGGTCCAAGGCGGGATGCGCCTGGAGCAAGTTTTCACCGAAGCGGAATGGGAGAATAATCAGACTTTCACCAACGACTATTTCTCCGCATACCCTTCGTTCAATGTCTCCAAACAACGCAATGATGAGGTCAGTTGGATTGCCAGCTACAGCCGACGTGTCAACCGGCCGGGAGGTCGCTCCGTTTCTCCGTTTATCGACGACAGCGACAGCCGAAACATCCGTACAGGTAACCCCGAGCTGAGACCGGAATACACGAATTCCATGGAGTTTGGACACCAATGGAGCCGCAACCGGATGTCCATTACGACCTCGTTTTTCGTGAAAGTAACAAACGACATCATCCAGCGTTACTCGTCCATTGATGACGCCGGCATCCGCACGTCGAGCTGGATCAATCAAGGCAGTCGACAAAATGAAGGGATCGAGGTCGTCACCATGATGCCGTTTGCGAAGGGCGGACAAGTTCGATTTACAGGTTCGTTGTACCACCTGCAGAATTCCGTTGGAGATATTGAGTTTGCAAATGATGCTGCAGGTTGGTCGTACAACTTGAACTTCTTTGCCAATCAGTCCATCGGTGCTGCTCGCCAATGGAAATGGCAGCTGAATGGTATGTACCGCGGTCCATCCATTACGCCCCAGGGGCAATTCAACGGCTTTATTTTCATGGATGCCAACATTCAGCGAACCTTGTTGGACGGAGATCTGACCATTGCTCTTAAGTTGAGCGATGTATTCAATACGCGCGAGTGGTCCTACAGCTCGGACTTTGCAAACCTCTACCAAGAAAATCGATTCAAGCGCGAGTCTCAAAACCTATTCCTGACCTTAACGTGGAAGATTGGAAAACTGGAAGAACGTCGTCGATCATGTGGTCGCGGAGAATACGGCGGGGGCGCCGGGTCCGACGGGATGGAATTCTGAGTGGGCTCTGACCGGGTAAGACTCGGCTTTCCAAGGCTGGCGCAAGGACAGTTGTGACGGGTTGTACCCGCGCGTATAGGCGTGCACCATCCGATGAAACAGTGGATTTCGGAATCGGACATCGCATTGCAGCCTGCGAGGCAGGGCGCCCACGGAGGACTTGATTTCGAGCGCTGTTCTTCCCATATGAACCCGCTTGCTCTTGCGACTAACGCCCAAGCAGATGAACTCCACCAACATACGCTGATAGATGCCGTGCGATTTAATCAATTCCGGTTCAAAGCCAACGAAAAACGCCTCCGTTTCTGCTGCTCCCACATAGGCGCATTGAAAGCCACACAACCGTCCGTCGAGGTAGTAGCCGTTCACTACGAAATCGTCCTTCCAGACTCGCTTGGATTCGACCAATTCCGCTCGATGCAACGAACCCAACCTAAATCCGGAACGCTCGTAAACTTGTTGGTACAGCTGGACCAAATCCTCACCGCGTTCTTCCAAGTCTTGAAGCGTCCACGGTTTGATTTCCAACGCTGCTGACAACGTTTGGATTCGGTTAATTTTAGTGCGTGATTTGGTTTTGAGTGCCGCTGTGTATGCGTCGAAATCATTCCAATTCGGATCGAGGTGGAAGATCATTTCTGGATCAAATTCCAAGGGAATCCAGCCGGGCCATCGCTCCTGACGTTGGCCCTGATGCACAATGGGTTTGTCTTTGAGCATGACCACGCGAGGGACACGGTTCCCGTTGATTTTTACCGGAAGGAAGACGGACTCCTCCAGCCACAACTTCGCCAGCTCCGGTGTCACATCGCTGGACCAACATGGCCCGTGTTCTCCGCTACCTAAGACCGTTCCGACGACACGCACTTGGAATTGAAATCGTCCATTCCGGCCGTGGAGCAACTTGCTGATCAGTTGGAACCATGATCGTTCCGATGTGATGTGGCTTTCGAGATTCACGCTTTCAGCACAGGTATCCTCGACACCGGCAACGCCCACCAATTGGTCTCCCTTTCTCCACTCTAAAGCCGCTATCGGCCGATCCGGACTCGCCAAAAGCGTCCTCATCATGCGGCTTTCAAGAAAGACAGATGACTCGCCTTGATGAGCACAAAACGCATCCCATTCCCTCCAATCAATGGCATCCAGGGCTTCTTCTCCCCAACTCCACGTCACCGTGGCACCATTGGACAAATTGAAAACCTTACGCCCGCTCGATTGCTGCATTTTTTTCCTTCAATCCCCACCAAACCGCACCCGCAACAAACAAGGCCAACAACAAATTTGCAATCGCTTCGAAAATCAAGGAAGCGGGTTGGTCGAATTCAAACGTAACGGTGTGCGCACCGGCAGGCACATTCAATGCTCTCAACACGTAATTCGCTCGCATTGTTTCCACCAATTCTCCATCAATTTTGGCCGTCCAGCCTTCAGGGTACCAAATTTCAGAGAATACGACCAAACCAGCGGCATCCATTGCTACGTCGTACTCGAGAAAATCGGGTTCATAACGTGTCAATTCGACGCTTCCGCTGGCATTCTTGATATCCATCCCGAGCAGCGATTCAAATTCTTGGTGAACAACAGCGTCCGTTGGACGAGTCAAGGCGGCAGTCTGTTTCATTTCATCATCGTCGTTCTCGGCCAGTGAAACGGAACTGGCCACCCAGCCAAAGCCCGGAACGTTCGGAATCGCAATGGGTTCTGGAGACTGCCCAAAGAAAATGTAACGGGTGTTCAACATTTGCAATCCAGTCAGCCCCGCGAATGCGGACTCGCTCTGACCTGATTGAATGCCGCGAACCAAACGTTCGCGCTCCGGGGTGAGCACACGTTCAACGAAATCTTGGTAGCGTCGCAGTTTGGCCGCGTGATACCCTCCTACACTTTGGAAGAAATACGAAACCGAAGAATCGTTGAATGGGCTTTCCCAACGCATGACCCGGTACGGTGAGGCAAAGCGCATGGCACCATATTGGCTGATGGTTCGAAGACGATCTTGTTCCGCGCGGGTAAGTCGAACATCCTTAAGCCGTTCTATGTATGAAGCGTAGAGCTTTTGCGCATTCTCTTCATTCACCGGAGTGCGATTGAAATCCAAAGCAAGTAACCGATCCATTTGTGGCATCGGAGAGAATGGGAATGAATAATCTACCTTCTTGACCCAGTTACGGTACGCGCCGTGCACTTTTTCGTCATTAAAATACCGGTGATCGAC
>JBMSHA010000004.1:0-26492 GCA_049416245.1 Flavobacteriales bacterium
AATCCAAAGGCGCTCAAGAGGCACACGAAGCCATTCGACCTTCTGATTTGAGCCGCAAATCCATGCAGGGCGAGCGAGACCAAGAGCGCTTGTATGATTTGATTTGGAAACGAACCGTAGCCTCGCAAATGGCGGATGCGGAATTGGAAAATACGACAGCGACCATCGACGTTTCGACGCGAAAGGAAACATTTGCCGCAAAAGGCCAAGTCATCACCTTTGAAGGCTTTTTAAAAGTATACCTCGAAGGCAAAGACGAAGACAGCGAAGACCAAGATCAAGACGATGGACGGCTTCCTGCGATGACCGAAGGGCAAATGCTCGGACGCGAATCCATTACAGCGACCCAGCGGTTCACAAAGCACGCTCCCCGATACACTGAAGCTAGTTTGGTCAAACGCCTTGAAGAGCTTGGCATAGGTCGTCCTTCGACATATGCCCCAACGATTTCAACGGTCCAAAAGCGCGGTTATGTGGAAAAAGGCGACCGCGATGGAACTCCGCGGGATTTCCGGATCATTTCGCTCTCGAACGATGCCATCTCGGCAAAGACTGAGACCGAGAATACCGGGGTCGAGCGATCAAAATTATTCCCGACTGACATCGGCATGGTCGTGAATGATTTTCTACTTCAGCACTTCGATCAAATCATGGATTTCAATTTCACTGCGGAAGTGGAAGAAAAATTCGACGTGATTGCCCAAGGTCAAATGGATTGGCGGACCATGCTGGAAGATTTCTATAAAGGCTTCAAGAAAAATGTTGATCTGACCCAGGAAAATGCAGAACGAGCTTCTGGTGAGCGAATTCTGGGCAAACACCCAGAAAATGGAAAGACCATACTGGTTCGGATTGGCCGTTATGGGCCCTTGGCTCAAATCGGCGATCCCGAGGACGAAGAGAAAGAATTTGCTTCGCTACTGAAGACACAAACGCTGGAATCCATTACGCTGGAAGAGGCACTTGAATTATTCAAATTGCCAAGAAGGTTGGGTGAGCTGGATGGCAAAGTGGTGGCGGCCGCCATTGGACGATTCGGCCCGTATGTCCGACACGACGGCACTTTTGTTTCACTGAAGGCAGCAGACGGCGATGACCCATACACCGTGACTTTGGAGCGTGCGACGGAACTGCTCGCTGCCAAGCGTGCTGCAGACGCAAAAGCGCTCATCAAGGTTTTCACTGAAGACGAAACCGTGCGCATCTTGGAAGGTCGATATGGACCTTACATCAAAGCGGGTAAGAAAAATGTCACCATTCCGAAAACCGAGGATCCTCAATCCATTGATTGGGCTCGGGCTCAAGAGCTGATTGAAGAGGCCGCGAAACGTCCTCCACGAGGCCGAAAGAAAAAGAGCTAAACGCATCTTCTCAATTAATCACCGTTTGGCTGTCAGCAACCTTTGGTGAATCCCTTCAGGGGTCTTTCGGTATTCTGCGAAATTGCCGTCCATGCTCGACGGTATTTACGACTTGTTCGATTCGGTGATTACCCCCCACTATTCTAATGCTGAGGGAGCGCAGCGCATTGCTGAGCGAATCGACGTGCACAGCTTCGAACACCGACCTGAACTCGAGGGAGCCCGAGTCGCCATTTTCGGAGTGCTCGAAGGAAGGAAAAGCGGTGACAACGAAGGATGCAGCGAAGGTCCGCAGCGGATTCGGGAGTGTCTGTACCGTTTGACCCCCCATTCGCACTGGCAAACAACCATCGACCTCGGTAATTTGCGGCCCGGCGTCACAGAAGCGGACACGGTCGCAGCCGTTCAATCCATCGTGGGTGAGTTGACACAGCAAGGAATCGTTCCGGTCATTTTGGGAGGAGGACAAGACCTCACCACCGCCATGTATCGGGCCCTAGAACCATTTGGTCGACCGGTTCAAATGGTCACTGTCGATGCTCGATTGGATTTTGGAGCCGACCCCGATCAAAGCACTTCACGGAATTTCATGAATGACATCATCCTTCATGAGCCCAATTATCTTTTCAATTACACCAACATCGCACATCAAGGGTTCTTGACCGATCCTGACACACTCGATTTATTGGATAAACTGCAATTTGAGTCCATTCGATTGGGTGAAGTCATGGAACGACCGGATCTCATAGAACCGGTATTGCGCGATGCCGACCTCGTTTCCATTGATGTAGGGGCAATCCGTGGGTGTGATCATGCAGCACATGCGGCCGCTGGACCCAACGGTTTGGACGCCCGAACTGCATGTCAATTGGCCCGATATGCTGGAATGAGCGATAACATCAAGGCCATTGGCATCTTTGAGCACAACCCCGACTTGGACAACCGGGATCTCGGTGGACAACTCATTGGTCAAATGATTTGGCACATCCTCGATGGGATTTATGCACAAAAGGCTGATTATCCGAAGTGCTCGTTGGATGAGTATGCAAAATACGTAGTGGACTTATCCGACATCGAACAAGCAATTGTTTTTTTCAAGTCGAGCCGAAGCGATCGGTGGTGGATGGAAATCCCCTACCCGCATCGAAAAGAGCAAAAGCACATTGTAAGCTGTTCGTACGAAGATTACTTGGAAGCGAGTGAGGGCAAGATGCCAGAACGGTGGTGGAAAACGGTGCAAAAGCTGAACTAATTCGACCCCAGGACCCCAGATTTTCTCCGAAGAAATTCACAAGTTTTAGAATTTCTCTATATTAGCGTTCTTGAGGAAAATCCCTCGGGAAAAAACCTGCTGTAAATCAACTAGTTAGCATGACTCGAATTCTCCACCTCGCGAGCGCCTGTCTTTTTGTTGTTGTGTCAATGCATGCACAGCAAGACCCACAGTTTACCCAATGGTACATGGAACCGGCCTCATTCAACCCGGCTGTGGCTGGAAACAGTGAGCTGACTTGCGTTTCAGGAACTTATCGAAACCAGTGGGAGGGCTTGGATCGCGACCCTAATACGTCCATGCTCACGGCGCACACGTTTGTCGATCAAATCAAAGGCGGTGTTTTGCTTTCTGTATATCAAGACGCGTTGGGCCAAGAAGAGAACATGATGGCTCGATTGGGTTATGCTTACCACTTGGAACCCCTGTCAAACGGTGCCATTGTCAGCGCAGGATTGTCAGCTACCATGTTCCAGAAAACGCTCGGAAAAGAATGGATTGCTATTGACGATTACACCCAAGACGCGGCTATCCCGAACTCCGAGACCAGTGCGAGCACCATCGATTTGGATTTCGGTATTTTCATCCGGAAGCCGGGTTCTTTTTATGCTGGAGTCTCTGCCACGCACTTGCTCGAGCAAGAATTGACCGACATGAGTATTCAGCCGCGACGTCACATCTACGCCATGGGCGGTTACACGCATTCTTTGGATGGTGATTACTTGTTATTGCGTTCGAACGTTTTGGCCAAAACTGACTTGGCCGCAACCATTGCAGATGTGAACGTAAACGTGTTGTTGAATCAAATGGTTTGGGCCGGTGTGAGTTGGAGACCTGGTGATGCTGTAGCCCCAACGGCTGGCTTAGAATATGCCATGGAATCCAAGGACCGAACGAGTACATCCCAACAGATTTTCCGATGGGGATACAGCTACGACGCAACAACTTCTGTGTTGAGTATTTATTCCTCAGGATCTCATGAAGTATTCTTGAATTACTGTTTCAAATTTGAGACGGTTCCGGTCACGAACCGTTACGCTAACCCACGTTTCCTCTAATCCCTCAAATACGAAAGGGCAACCTATTGGAGTTAGTATTCGTACATCCTATTTGGATACCTAGCCTGCAAGCAACATGAAAAACACCCTCATCATCCTCATTACGGCGGCCACTCTGTTTGGTTGTGTCGCTGGGCCACAAGGCGAACTGGTGGGCGTTTACCCGCGCGAACAATGGATTCAGGTGAATCCATATGGAATGAATTACATCCACTTGGGCTCATACACCATGGGCCCCAGCGACCAAGATGTTCCATTCGCCATGAACACCCGTTCGAAAACGGTGACCATTCCCGCTTTTTACATTGACGTGCACGAAATCTCGAACAATGAGTATCGCCAATTTTGCGCGTGGGTAAAAGACTCTTTGTTCAGGAACACCCTGGCCGAAGACGACAATGAAGATTATTTTTTCTCTGAAACCGAAGATGGAATCGAGCTGGATCGATTCATCGATAAGGGTTATGTCCTGAATTGGGAAACACCCATCAATTGGCAGGACGAGGACATTTTCGATTTATTGTATGACGAGTATTTCCTTCAAGGGTCAGATCAATTTTACAACCGTCGCCAATACGACACCCGTAAGCTGAATTTCAGATACTGGTGGTTGAATTTCGATGCAGCGGCGAGTAAAGGAAGCCGAGACACCGAATTTGGAGAAACGAATAGCTTAAACCAATTGCATTCGATTCGCGGGCACAGTGACCGAAGCCAGTTTGTGATTGAGGAAACGATCAACATATATCCGGACACCTTGGTCTGGGTGCGCGACTATACGTATGGATTTAATGAGCCATTAGCAGATTATTTTTGGCACCCGGCCTATGACAACTACCCTGTGGTGGGTGTGACGTGGAGCCAAGCCAAAGCCTTCAATGCATGGCGCACACAGCTGATGAACAGCTGGCGAGCCAGCAACGGCCAATCGGATGTTCAGCGATTCCGTTTGCCGACAGAGGCAGAATGGGAATTCGCCGCACGAGGTGGGCTTGATTTGAGCCCTTACCCATGGGGTGGCCCTTACATGCGAAACGCTCAGGGCTGTCCGTTGGCGAACTTCAAACCAATGCGCGGAGACTACGTCGAAGATGGTGGTGCTTACACGGTTGACATCACAAGCTATAGCCCAAATGACTATGGATTGTACAACATGGCTGGCAACGTTGCAGAATGGACAAGCACCGCTTTTGACGAAACGGTGTATGAGTTCTCTCATGACATGAGCCCTGAGTACTCATACCATGCCAAGGTCACCGACCCGCCCGCTCTTCATCGAAAGGTCATTCGTGGAGGATCTTGGAAAGACATCGGATACTATTGCCAGACTGGAACGCGTTCTTTCGAATACCGTGACACAAGTAAAGCATACATCGGATTCCGAAGTGTGATGTCGTACATGGGTCGTGGTAAAAGCGGTGATCCCGAGGAGTGGAATTAATCTCCAGGCTCGAAACGAAGACTAGAAATGAAACCAAACTTGCAGTGACTCAGCACTGTCAGTAAGCGAGATAAATTAAATTGAAACCAAAAGCAAAAAAGAAATGAAACCAGGAAGCAAAGGCTGGAAAAACCTAATGGCCAAGATGTACGGTATCGGAGCAGCGATCGTCATCATCGGGGCAATGTTCAAAATCAACCACTACCCCGGGGCATCCGAAATGCTCGTTGTAGGATTGTCCACTGAGGCGATTATCTTCTTCTTTTCAGCCTTTGAACCGCCTCACGAAGATCCAGATTGGTCTTTGGTTTATCCGGAATTGGCAATGCCTGCAGATGGTCCTAAACCTCCAACCCGCCAATTGGACGACATGCTAGCAAAGGCCAATATCGACGAAGACTTATTGAATCGTTTGGGTGACGGAATGAGACATCTGGGTGAGCAAGCCGAGAAAATGGGTAAGGCGGCTGACGTCGGCGCAGCTGCGCAAGATTATTCCGATTCGCTTTCTGAGGCAACGAACCGTGTGAAAGAATTGGCGGGCAACT
The DNA here is from genome assembly GCA_049416245.1 of Flavobacteriales bacterium. Classification (GTDB taxonomy): domain Bacteria; phylum Bacteroidota; class Bacteroidia; order Flavobacteriales_D; family Sanyastnellaceae; genus UA16. The sequence continues at coordinate 5,682 of JBMSHA010000004.1, forward strand.
ATGCTTCGGTTTCAGAGTCATTGACGGGCTTAAAAGACGCCGGAGAAATGGGAGAAACCGTTGGTTCTGCTATGAAGCAAATGTCCGACAATCTCACGTCTTTGAACGAAATGTATGCAGGACAATTGCAACAACTCGAAGTCAACAGTCAATTGTACACCAGCATGGGGGCATTGGTTCAGAATTTGAGTGATTCAGTGGAAGACACGAAGGCCTACAAAGAGAACATCGCAGAATTGGCGAAGAATTTGAGCTCACTGAACACGGTCTACTCGAACATGCTCAACGCAATGGGTAAATAACCTGCCTGGTTACCAAGATAACTGAATAGACCATGGCAGGCGGAAAAGAAACTCCCAGGCAGAAGATGATCGGTATGATGTACTTGGTACTCACCGCTCTTCTCGCATTGAACATTTCCAAAGAAGTACTGAATGGATTCGTGAAAGTCGAAAACAGCCTCCGCACAACGCAAGGGACGCTGAATGCGAAAGTAAACGAGACCAGCAGTGAATTGGAAACGAAATACCTTCAAAACCAAGAGAAGGTCAAGCCTTTTTACGAAAAAGCACAAACAGTAAACAACCAAGCCGGAGGACTCATTTCATACATCACAGAAATGAAAGCCCGCATCATGGCGGCCTCTGCTGGTGACTACGATGACAGTGGAGAACTGAATATCAATAATTACCTCGGCAAGGATGAAAACGGTATGGATACCGTTTTGAATTTGGCATTGGTTCCAATCAAAGATGAGTACCAGAATCTAACCACTTTTGTTGGAATGGCTGAGCCCAAGCAACCTGCGGAAGGGGAATGGACTGCCGTCGAATTGCGCCAAAAATTAGAGGCTTTTCGCGATCAAATGAAGGCAATCAGCGTCGTTGACAATCAAGGTGTACGCAGGGACTTGCCAGATTATCTGAAAGAGCAGTTGGATGAAACTTTTGCTTTCTCTGGCGAAACCATCGAAGGTGAAGAGGTTTCTTGGGAACACGCCAACTTCTATCACGTGCCCCTTGCTGCTGTTATGCCTTTGATGACCAAAATGACATTGGATATCCAAGATATACAGGATGACATTTTGTCTTGGCTTTTGGGATCAGTTGATGCAAAGTCCTATAAGTTCACCAACCTCATGCCGCTGGTTGTTCCGGAAAGCAATTACATCCTTCGTGGTGATTCCTTCCGAGCCGATGTGTTGTTGGCAGCTTTCGATGGGACCAATCCACCGGACATTTATGTCGACGACAAAAAATGGAACGGACGAGATTCCGCAAAGTTGGAATTCGAAGGTATTGACAAGCTTCCCATTGGCTCCGACGGACTGGGCAAGTTGCGCATTTCCACCCGAGGGATGCAATTGGGAGATGCCAATTACAAAGGGCTGATTCGTTTCCAAGGTCCCGACGGAAATATTCAGGACTTCCCTTACTATACGCCGGCATTTACCGTAGCAGAACCTGCATTGGTGGTTTCGCCCACGAAGATGAATGTCTTCTACCGCGGACTCCCCAACCCTGTTGAAGTTTCTGTGCCTGGTGTTCCAGCAGATAAGATTGACGTTCGAATTTCAGGCGATCACAAAATCAAGAAAGAATCCGACGGAACGTACACTGTTACACCTGGACGAGGCGGTGACGCGAATATTACAGTCTCAGCAGAATTACCTGACGGAAGTAAGAAATCACTGCCACCGCGACCATTCCGTGTTAAGCGCATTCCAGATCCTGCGCCTTTCTTTGTAGGAAAGACTTCATCTGATCGTACCATCAGTAAGCAAGCCTTGCTCGGTGCCGACGGTTTGGGAGCCCAAATGGTCAATTTTGATTTCGACGTACGCGTCGTGGTAAAGAGCTTTAGTGTTTCAGTAAGCCGTGACGGAACGCTGGTGGAGAAAAAGTCCAACAGCAACCGACTCACAGATGACATGAAACAGCTCTTCAACCGGGTATCTCGCGGGAACGTTGTCTATTTCGAAGACATCATCGTCGGTATGCCCGACGGAACAGAGCGACAAGTAGCGGCTATGAAGCTCAAAGTGAACTAACAATCTACACGCCATGCGTAAGTTAATAACCCCACTCCTTTTTGGCATTGCAAGCCTCATCGGAATATCTGCTGCATCCGCACAGGTATCTAATGTCTTGGACGGTGCCTACGTGAAAGAATCCAACATCACCAAACGTGTTGTGCCTTATCCTGCACTTCGAGAGGCGGATGTCATGTATACTCAGCGGATTTGGCAGGAAATGGACTTGCGCGAAAAAATCAACCACCCCTACTATTATCCTATTCAGCCCATTGCCGATCGAAAGAACTTATTTGATGTGCTGCGAACGGCTTTATTGGTTGAGGGATCTTTGGTAGCATATGGTACCGGACCTGCCGGCGATGACGATGAATTTCGTTATCCGCTTTCACCGAATCAAGTAGATTCAATGCTAAACCCCACAGTTCGTTTTGAAAAATATGACTTGACGACCAACGAACGCTTGCCAGATAGCATTGGAACGGTAACAATTGATTCGCAGGCTGTAACACGGTACCTCATCAAGGAAGATTGGATTTGGGATCGTCAGCGAGGAGAACGCTACGTTCGCATCATCGGGATTGCGCCTCGCATTGAAGAATTTTATTAAGATGGCGTTTCTAAAGGTTTCAAAACGCTATTTTGGCTTTACTATCCAGAGTGCCGTTATGTCCTAGCCAATGCTGACGCCTTCAATCCAATGAATGACGCACAACGCAGAACCTACGAGGACTTGTTCCAAAAGCGATTCTTCAGCAGCTTCATCATCAAAGAAAGCAACGTATACGACCGTCCCATTAGTTCTTACGCTCGTGGCCTCGATGCACTGGCTGAGTCCGAGCGCATCAAGGAAGAGCTCTTCCTGCTCGAACACGACTTGTGGCACTACTGAGCACAAAAAGATCTATAAAGCCGACCTCAAACAGGGTCGGCTTTTTTTTGGGCCGAACCTGAGCGACCTTTGCTCTTCTTATGTTAAGCATTTCCAACTTATCCGTTCATTTCGGTCAACGCTCGTTATTCGAAAACATTGACTTGTTCGTGGGACAACGTGAACGTGTCGGTTTGGTTGGCCGAAATGGCGCTGGTAAATCCACTTTACTCAAGATCATCGCGGGACTTCAATCACCAAGCGAAGGAAACGTCAGCATGCCGAAAGAGGCGCAAATCGGCTACCTCCCACAAGAAATGGAACATAACGAGGATGCGACAATCCTTGAAGAAGCCATGGCCGCTTTTGAGGAGACTGGCAGACTCGAGGAACGCGTCGAAACCCTGTCCCAGCAACTTTCCGAACGAACCGATTATGAAAGCATTGAATATGGTCGTTTGATTGAGGAATTGACTGCGGCCAATGAACGCATCGATCTCCTGGGTGGAGCCTCCCAAGAAGAACAAGTGCAACGCATTTTGCAAGGACTCGGCTTTCTTGCAAAAGACATGACGCGGACGATGAGCGAGTTTTCCGGCGGGTGGAAAATGCGCGTTGAACTGGCCAAACTGTTACTCCGAAGTCCCGAACTCTTGCTACTCGACGAGCCCACGAATCACCTCGACCTCGAAAGCATCCAATGGCTCGAAAATTTCATGTTGCAAAGTTCCAGCGCGATTATCTTGATCTCCCACGACCGTGCTTTTCTGGACAACTTGACCAGCCGCACCATCGAAATCACCCCCATCAAGCTCTACGATCACAAGGCAAGTTATACGAAATACCAAGTTTGGCGAGACGAAGAGCGATCACGCCAAGAACAAGCCTATAAAAACCAGCAGAAGTACATCGAGGACACGGAGATACTGATCAATAAGTTCCGTGCAAAGAAGAACAAGGCGGCATTTGCGCAGTCGTTGATTAAGAAACTGGACAAGCTTGAGCGAATCGAAGTTGACGCCACGGATAAGGCTGAACTTCGCTTCCGCTTTCCTCCTGCTTCCCGTTACGGAAAGGTCACCATCGAAGCCAAGGATCTGAGGAAACGGTTCGATGATCTGCAGGTTTTTGAACAGGTGAATTTCATTTTATCTCGCCAGGAAAAGGTCGCTTTGGTCGGGAAGAATGGTGCGGGCAAAACCACCCTCACCCGAATTTTTATGCACCTTGAAAAATCCGAGGGAGAATTGGTGATCGGGCACAACGTCGACATCGGTTATTACGCACAAAATCAGGCCGAAGAACTCGACGGAAACCTCACCGTTTTGGAGACCTTAGATGAAGTAGCCGTAGGCGAAGTGCGGAAACAATTGCGTTCCATCCTGGGATCATTCCTATTCTCCGGTGAAGACGTAGAAAAGAAAGTGAAGGTCCTGTCTGGTGGTGAAAAAGCCCGACTCGCACTGTGCAAATTGCTACTCCACCCTTACAACTTGCTCATACTCGACGAGCCGACGAACCACCTGGATATCCGTGCGAAAGACGTTCTCAAAAGAGCGCTTCAGGCATATGACGGCACGTTGATTGTCGTGTCGCACGACCGTGATTTTCTCTCTTCGCTGACGGAATTGGTTTACGAGGTTACACCAACCGGTTTGAAACAATACATCGGGGACATCAAGCAATTCTTACACGAAAAACATGCCACAAGCATCCGAGCCTACGAATCCAAGAAAGGAGAAACCGTTGCCAAACCCGCAGTAACCCAAGCAAACAACAAGCCAGACTCTGCACACAAAGAATCATACGCACAACGCAAAGAGCGTGAAAAAACCGAGCGTAAACTCAAGAACCAAGTCAAAAAGTACGAGTCACGCGTCCAGGAAAAAGAAGAAGCGCTGAAACGCATGGACGTTGAAATGGCTGAAATCGACCCTGAAAATCGCCAACTTTTGACGGAAATGGCCTACGCGTATGAAGCTTTACAACGCGAACTCGAAGAAGCCATGGAACGCTGGAGTGAGGCCGTGGACGCCATGGACGCTATGGATAAAAAGGGGTGAATTGTTGAAAACCCCTGTTTATAAGTAACCCAAGCCACGCGCTTTCAGGCTTTCGCGGGCGAAACCTTCTTCGCATTTTCGTCGTATGCAGAATGTGAAGCATTTCATCCTGACTTTAACCATGCTTTTTGGCATTGGTATGGCCACAGCACAACACACACCGTTGTCTGCTGGAGTTGTATTGGGCGGTTCCAATTACTTGGGCGAAATCGGAGGGAAATTCGACCCTCGGGCATCCCTCTTGGACTCGGATATCATAACCACCTCCCCAACTTTTGGCGGGTTCTTGCGTTATTCAGCGAATGACCGGGTCCGTATTTCGGGCGAAGTCAATTACGTGCACATCCGACAAGCCGACGCGAATGCGGAAGACCCCGCTCGACGCGCGCGCAACTTGAATTTTCGCAACCGCATGGTGGAGTTTGGGTTCCGAACCGATTTCACCGTATTCCATATCAAAGACCGCAGCTCGAATAATAATTTCTCAAAGCCTGGCAAGCTCTTCGTGAAAGGATTTGTCTTTACCGGAGCCTATGGTGTATTGCACAATCCTCAGGCGCAAGTAACCCACGATCCCAACAACGAATGGGAAGACCGTTGGTACGACTTACGCCCTTTGCGCACAGAAGGCCAAGTGGAAGATTACGCCACGCTCATTGCTGCCATCCCCGTGGGTTTGGGCATTGAATTTGGCTTGGGCTACGGTTGGATACTCGGATTTGAAGGTTCTTGGCGCTCGACATTCACGGATTACCTTGACGATATTTCGGGCATGTACGCCAACCCGGATATGTTGAGCCCATTGGCTGAAGCCATCAGTTCACAATCCAATGAAGCCGTCATAGCTGCCATCAACGATCCAAGTTCCGGGAACGTCGGAAATCACCAATTCAGTGAAGGCGGCACGTACCGTGGCAATCCTGAGACCAATGATTCGTACGGGACCATTCAGGTGACGTTGGCCCGTGTAATCGATACCCGCACCTCCTTTGAGCGCGCGCTCGACCACATTTCTCGTCGACGATAAAGTGCGGATCAATCGGTGATTCCACCGAGGAACGCCTTCCATCGGCTCAAAATTTCTACCATATCTGAGGGGATGGGCGTGTCAAACTCCTTCCATTCCTCCGTCTTGGGATGCGTAAAACTTAGGCTTCGCGCATGCAATGCTTGACGCGGGAGTAGCTCGAAACAATTGTTTAAGAAGGCGTTGTATTTCCCGCCTCTCACACCCTTAACCGGGCGATTTCCACCGTAGGAAACATCCCCAAATAGCGGATGTCCCAAGTGTTCCATATGGACTCGAATTTGGTGCGTTCGCCCCGTTTCCAACTTGCACTCCACCAACGTGACTGGGCCCAAACGCTCCAGGACATGGTAGTGCGTAACGGCATGCTTACCTTCTTCCCCATTGGGGAATACCGCTTGAATTTTTCGGTTGCGCCGATTGCGTCCAATGTGACCCTCAATGGTACCATCCGCATCTATATCTCCCCAAACCAAGGCAACGTATCTCCGTTCAACGGTGCGATCAAAGAACTGCATGCTGAGCGAAGTCATGGCCTCTTCCGTTTTACCCAGTACCATGACGCCAGTTGTGTCCTTGTCCAAGCGGTGCACCAAACCAGGACGCGGAATGGCCATTGATTCTGAATCTGAGCCGTAATCCGGAGATGATGTATCGGGAGGCAGTTCCGTTTGTTGCCGAAGCAAGTGATGTGCAACCCCATGCACCAACGTGCCGGTGTAATTGCCATTGCCTGGATGAACGACCAAACCCGCAGGCTTATTTAAGACCAGCACTTCGTCGTCTTCAAATAAGACGTCGAGGGCCATGGGCTCTGGGACCAATTCAAACGTTTGAACCGGATTGGGGTACTCAATGGTCACGACGTCCAGCGCCTTGACTTTGTGATTTGGCTTTACGGGATCCCCATTGACGCGAACATACCCTGCCTTGGCAGAGGCTTGTATCCTGGATCGCGACATCCGCGAAATCAGATTGGTCACGAATTTATCGACGCGCAGCGGCTGTTGACCCGCATCAGCGACCAATCGATGGTGTTCAAATAGCTCTTCCGACTCCCCTTCAGGATCGTGCTCATATTCCGATTCGGCCGTTGCATCTGTCATCATGATTCCTTTTACAGGCTCTATTCAATGACCAAACGCTGAGGCGCATGACCAGCCGATGTTAAAATGTAGATGCCCGGTGCCAATCCGCCAACAGCAAGGCGATGCGTGCCCGGCACGGGCCAAGCTCCCCGTCCAACTTCCATACCTGAAACGCTCCACATCTGCCAATTTCCCTCTGTTCGCACTTCCACCCACACTTCACCCGTTCTTGACGGGTTTGGGTAGACACGCAAAGGATCGAGCGATTGCTGTGGCCGAGCCAATCCGGTCCAAACTTCCGATTTGTTTGCCCTGAGTATGGGGCGAATCATCACCGAACCTTCAATATCCGAATTCAACCACGAGCCGCCGAGACCTAACTGGTAATGCAGTTGACCGGCATTGGCATTCGTGTTTTTATCCAAGCCAAAGTTGAGCATGGCATCGCTCGCTTGAACCGTACCTACATGGAAGCTCCCACTTACCGGAATCGGTTCGTCGTAGGCATAGTAGGCGAAAACATCGTAACCGTCTGTGAAATAATTGGGGGTGTGGAACTGATAGTTTTCACCCATTTCAGTACCGGGCAATCCGGAGCTATCCGTCCAAGCGCGGAGGAGAAAGGTTTCACTTCCGGCGTTGTAATAGTACGGTGTGAAGTGAATTGCCAATCCGAGCAGCGTGTCCGGAACTTCTAGCGTAAATCGCATGGCGAGCTTTCCACCTGCCGCTGTCAACGCATACGCTTTTTCGGCGGTGCCGTCATCGTAGGCATAGTCATTGATGAATACTTGTTCGAAGGTGATGCTATCGTTATCCGGGACACCGACCTTTTCCGTGTGAAGAAGTCCGATTGAGCTCTGCCACACAGCCACATCGAACGTAGCGCACGAATCGTTCACATTCGTGTCGAACACGAAGTCCTCTCCTTGAGGGTTGGTGCCTAGGTACAACGGAGTCGTAAACATGGATTCAGGTTGCACATTCGTGTTCTGGAAAGGACTCGGGTAAGTTTGAGCATCCATTTCGAAGGCCACGGAGAATCCTGACTGGATGTTATCTGCCTGTGTGGTACTGAGATTGCGCTGTTGGATTTGCAGGCTGTCTCGCATATAAAACGTTGGATTGGCTGCGAATTGGTTCCACGGCATGCGGGTGTAATCGCGAAGGAACGTATTGACCGGTTCGACAATGGCCACTTCGCTGACCACCTGAAACGTTTCCGGATCGATTTGATCGTCCAACAAGACGTAATCCAGGTGCCACAAATCAACATTTCCGGCCAGTGCTCCCCAGTTACGGAAGCGGAATTGGAAGTCATTGTCCAGCCATTGAAACTGATCTACCGCAACAAAGTGTCGGTCAAATGCCGTGGTGCTTGCGCTATCGGCGGACCACACTTCCGTCCAGATCACTTCACCCGTTACATCGTCCGTGGACTTGAATTCCAATACCAATTCATCTTCACCTTCGTCCGGTGCATTCCCACGGCCACCCGCTTGCACATAAAACATCAAGTGAATATTGGATTCTGGGAAATAACCATTCAAAGCAATGGGAAGGGAAGTCAAGGTATCCGCCCATCCAGGCGTATTGACTTCAACGAAGCTATAAGGATAACCAAAACGATCCAATCCTTCAAGTGTGGCACATCCAATGGTCGGTGGCTGAAGCGCGTACGTCTGTGTGATCCGCGCCGAACCCACCTCCCATCGCTGGTAGGCCTCAAACCCCTCAAATCCTGGTCCCGGCATGGACGGCGTTGAAAAATCATCGAAAAACGGAAGCGAAAGGGCGCCGCCGCGAGCTGCGCCAGAAATTTCCGACCGCGTCATTTCATCAAACGGTACCGCAATGAGGTCGCTCTCGCGCTCATTCGGCACAGAATTTTGCGCTTCCAACACACCAGTACACATAGCCCATGCACCCCACAACATGCCAATTCGTATGACACTGGAAGCGCCCATTTTATTGATCATCATAATCATTCAATTCAGTTCGTGCACGATCCCAACGCAACCCCATGTACAAATCCAATTCTGTACCCGCAGAGATGGTCTTCAATTCCGTCGGCTTCAAATGCTGCTCCAAAACGGTCGCTTTCAAAGAATCGGATTGATCTTCTACCGATTCAGCATACTCTACCAATCCCAAACTCAATTTGGCATCAACTAAAATCCGGCGCGCCTCTTCGAGGGTTTTGCCACGAAGATTCGGAATGCTGACTAGTTCTTGCGTCGTCGTTCCCGACACAATTCGAATCGTTACCCCTTTTGGCAACCGATCGGAAGCGGACAAAATACGTCCCCGAGCATCTTCCATTCGCACGACCCGACCAACCAGTGCAATATTCGGCTCCAATTGCTCTTCTACCTCAAATCCTTTGTTTTCGAGAATGATGCGCGCAATTCCAGGATCTTGCCCCTCCTCGATGCCCAATACTTCAAAAGGTGGAGTGCTTCGGTAAGTCGTCAAATACACCCGTCGTCCTGATTTGATTTTTGAACCTGCAGGGGGAACTTGTTCAATCACTTCAAAAGCACGGCCATTCCTGCTGTAAATGCTATCGAGGTGAATCGCTACCAATCCTTCGGAATCCAAGATTTCTCGGGATTCTTGCAATGTCAATCCCTTCAATGCTGGCATTTCCCGGGTCGCTCCCGGTTGCGTATAAAATTTCAAATAGATCCATACTCCGCCGATCAACACCATCCAAACCAATCCCAAAAGAAACACCGTTCTCAGAAATGCTTTATTGAACAGGAACAGGAACCACTGTTTCATGCCGTAAACAACGTTGGAACCCCTGAATTGGTATACTGCGCGCACATCTCGCCCCAAGTTAATCCATCAACTCCTCTTCGAGCGCATTTTCGAATGTATTTCGCCACTCCGCGCAAAATCCAAAGTGGGTGTTATCCACCATGATTTTGCCCTTGGTCACATGCCCCAAGAGTACGATGGGCACATCAAATTCCTCAATCACATCGAGCAATCGATCTTGCTGATTCTCCGAACAACTCACCACAATCCTGCCTTGTCCTTCTCCGAACAAAAAAGCATCGAGGCGGATGTCATCATCGGTAACCACATCAAAACCAAGTTCATTGGGCATGGCCATTTCCAAAAGGCTGACAAAGAGTCCCCCGTCTGCCACGTCGTGGGCTGCTTCGATGCAGCCTCGTTCTATAGCCTTACGCACGCAAGCCTGAACCTTTCCTTCGGCCTCCAAATTGAAATGAGGCGCCGGCGTGCGTTTTTCGCCAACAATGCTACTGACATATTCTGAAGCGTTGATGCAATCGGTCACCTCACCGATCAGAAAAATCAATTCGCCCTTCTCCTTGAAGTCCAAAGACATGTGCTTTTCTCGATCCTCCATGACACCCACCATTCCAATTGTCGGGGTGGGGAAAACCGCTACCGCCGTACCATCTGGTTGAGCCGATTGATTGTAAAAACTTACATTTCCACCTGTAACCGGCGTGTTGAAATGCCGGCAAGACCGGCTCATGCCCTCTATGGCCTTCACAAATTGCCAGTAGACTTCTGGATTATACGGATTCCCGAAATTCAGACAATTCGTAATGGCGCTCGGAACTGCCCCTGTGCAGCTGATGTTTCGGGCAGCTTCCGCCACAGCGATGGCCGTTCCGATTTCGGGATCCATCTCGACGTAGCGTGCATTGCAGTCTACCGTTAACGAAAGCGCTTTCTGGGTTCCTCGCACAGATACCACGCCTGCATCCGACGGGCGATTCGTGGAACGGTTGATGGTACCCACCATGCTATCATACTGCTCCCAAACCCATTTTTTCGAAGCAATGTTCGGCAATTGAATCAATTGCTCGGCCATGTCTTTCGCTTCTTCGATGCTCGGAATGGGAACAACCGTTGCATCCCACGCCTGGGCCTCTGCAAACCATTCGGGCTCACGAAACTCTCTGTCATATACCGGAGCACCTCCCCCAAGGACTAGCGTATCCGCAGGAACCTCTGCAACCAGCTCATCATCTTTGAAGAATCGAATCTGATTGCCCTCCGTGACCTCCCCGATACATTCTGCGTGCAAATCCCACTTGTCAAAAATACCTTCAACAACAGACTCTTGGCCTTTTGCAACAACCACCAGCATTCGCTCTTGCGATTCACTCAGCAAGATCTCAAACGGCTGCATATCAGATTGCCGGAGCGGCACCTTGTCGAGGTAAATGTCCATCCCCACATTTCCGGCCGCTGACATTTCCGATGTGGAGCACGTGATGCCAGCAGCGCCCATATCCTGCATACCACGGACCGCATCGGTCGCAGCCAATTCGAGTGTAGCCTCCAACAACAATTTCTCTTGAAAGGGGTCGCCTACCTGCACAGCTGGCAAGTCGTCAGCGCTCTCGGCCGTGATGTCCTTTGATGCAAACGAAGCGCCCTGAATTCCGTCTTTACCGGTAGCCGAGCCGACGATGTAAACCGGGTTGCCCACGCCAGAGGCCGTTGCGCTGATGATTTTGTCGGTTTCCAAAATGCCCACAGACATGGCGTTGACAAGCGGGTTGACCTGATAACACGGATCGAAGAAAACTTCTCCGCCGACAATCGGAACCCCAAAGCTGTTGCCGTAATCGCCAATGCCCTTGACCACACCCTCTAAAAGCCACTTGGTCCGGGGATTGGATAAATCACCAAACCTCAAGCTGTTGAGTTGAGCGATGGGACGAGCCCCCATCGTGAAGATGTCTCGATTGATACCGCCCACACCCGTCGCAGCACCTTGGTACGGTTCCAACGCAGACGGATGGTTATGGGATTCAATTTTAAATGCACATCCCAATCCGTCCCCAATGTCGACGATGCCCGCATTCTCCTCACCGGCCTTGACCAACATGTGCGGCCCCTCCTTGGGCAGGGTTTTCAGGTACTTAATGGAATTCTTGTACGAACAATGTTCACTCCACATCACGGAGTAAATACACATTTCCGTGAAGTTGGGCGTTCGACCCAGAATCTCACCGATTTTTTCGAATTCATCGGCTGTGAGCCCCATGTCTTGGGCTTGTTCCAACGTAGCGGGTGCAGTGGAGGCGTTCATCTCAAGTGAATTTGCCCACAAAATTACGCCCAGCATCCGGGGTTTCCCGACGAATTTATTCCCGTTTACTCACCATTTGTCAACGGCCAATTCCATGTCGTAATTTGGGCAGCATGAGAGCGGTTATCCAACGCGTGAGGAAAGCTTCTGTTTCCATCGAAAACGAACCCGTGGGCGCCATCGAATCCGGGCTTTTGATCCTTCTAGGCGTAGAAGATGCGGATACCGAAGAGGATGTTGAGTGGCTTGCACAGAAAATCGCCGGGATGCGCATTTTTTCCGATGATGAAGGGAAAATGAACCGCTCCTTGATTGATACCCAAGGACGCGCGCTGATTGTGAGCCAATTCACCTTGCACGCCTCAACGAAAAAAGGAAACCGCCCCAGCTTCATCCAAGCAGCCAAACCAGACCATGCCATTCCGATTTACGAATCGTTCATCCAAGCCATGAATGCATTGACTCCAGAGCCCGCTGCGACGGGGCGATTTGGTGCGGACATGCAAGTCTCTTTGGTCAACGATGGCCCTGTCACAATTTGGATGGACACAAAAAACAAAGCATGAACTCACCCACCCTCGATACGCTTCAATCCGAAGTGGACCAATGGATACGCACCGTCGGTGTGCGATACTTCAGCGAATTGACCAACATGGCCATCCTGACCGAGGAAGTCGGTGAGCTGGCACGCATCATGGCCCGCCGTTATGGCGATCAGAGCGAAAAGCCTTCGGATCGCGGGGCAGACTTGGGCGATGAAATGGCCGATGTGCTGTGGGTGCTCGTAGCGCTGGCCAATCAAACGGGCGTCAACCTCACCGAGGCCTTTGAACGAAACATGCAAAAGAAGACCCAGCGCGACAGCGAGCGGCACGCCAACAACCCCAAATTGAAATGAGAACCTTTATTCTGATTGCTGCGACGATTTTATTAAGCGCCAACGCTTCCGGTCAACGCCATGCGCGAACGGCGTTGAACCCCACCTCAGAGAGCGCTCGACTCGCCGTTTCATTGCAACGCGCGAACAACGCCGCTGCTTCGCAAACAGGCGGTCTCGCCTTGCGTTGTGTTGGACCGACCGTCATGAGCGGGCGCGTCGCAGACATCGCCCTTGCCGATGCTTCAGGACAATCGTTCTACGTCGCCTACGCTTCGGGAGGGCTTTGGCTCACCGAAAACCACGGCACTTCCTTCACCCCCTTGTTCGATGATGCACTGACGATTACGCTCGGAGCCGTCGCTGCACATCCCGAAACCGGTCGAATTTGGGTCGGAACTGGCGAGGTCAACAGTTCGCGAAGTTCCTACGCCGGAAGCGGCGTCTACTACAGCGACGATCACGGCGCAACGTGGATCCATGCAGGACTCGCGAACACGCAGCATATCGGTAGAATTGTCCTGCATCCTGATGATGCTGAAACCGCCTATGTCGCTGCACTGGGGCCTTTATATTCCGCCAATTCATCAGGCGGTGTCTACAAAACCACCGATGGTGGCACGACTTGGTCTCGGGTACTGACGGCGCCTGGCAACCACGGGGATGCAGGAGCTGTTGAGGTCATCATGGACACCCAAAACCCCGAGCATCTTTTTGCAGCACTTTGGGATCGAACGCGGCGCGCCTGGGATTTCCAAGGGAACGGATCGGGCAGTGGCATATGGGAGAGCACGGATGGAGGCCAAAATTGGATAGATCTCTCAGCGCGAGCGGGGTTTCCTAAATCCGAATACACCGGCAGGATTGGCTTGGCCTGGCATGCTGCCGATGAAATACTCTATGCTTTGGTCGACAACCAAACGCCGCTCGAAGCCGAAGAAGACACCTCGAAAGTCGAAACGTATGAGCCCGCGCGATTCAAAGAAATGGCCGTGCAGGAATTTTCACAATTGGACACGGCGCTGCTTCAGACCTATTTGGAAGACAACAATTTTCCAAAAGAAGCCACCGCCGAAGTTGTTTTCGCACAGGTAGCGCAAGGAGAACTCAAACCAAGCGACCTGCACGACTACCTCACAGACGGCAACAAAGCATTGTTCGAGGCGGAAATCGTCGGCGCCGAAGTGTATCGATTGGATCTGTCCGCAGGTGACGCCGACTGGCAACGTACGCATGAGGAAGCGTTGGAGGACGTGTGCTACACCTATGGATATTATTTCGGCCTGATCCAGGTGGACCCCTCGGATGCTGAACAACTGTACATCGCAGGAGTTCCGCTCATCAACTCCCCCGACGGTGGGGCCAACTGGAAGTCCATCGGAGCGCCCAATGTGCACGTGGACCACCATTTTCTTTGGATTGACCCACGCGACGGCAATCACCTCATCAACGGAAACGACGGCGGCGTGAACATCAGCTGGGATCGGGGCGAGCATTGGGTGAAGTGCAACAGCCCCGAGGTGGGACAGTTTTACGCGATTGAGGTGGATAACGCTGAACCTTACAACATCTACGGAGGCCTCCAGGACAACGGCACGTGGCGTGGCCCGTCGCGTTACAAAAATTCACCCGGATGGCACCAGTCGGGACATTATGCTTGGACGTCCATCGGAGGCGGTGACGGCATGCAAATCGAGGTGGATCCGAGAAATCCCGAAGTCGTGTTTTCGGGATCCCAATTCGGTTGGTACAGCCGGCAGGATTTGGACAACGACGACTACGTGGGCATTCACCCGCAACACGCGCTGGGCGAAACACCTCTGCGCTGGAATTGGCAAACTCCGATTTGGCTGAGCCGACACCAGTCAGACATCTTATATATGGCATCGAATCGCGTTCATCGGTCCTTCGATCAAGGTGAAAATTGGGAAACCTTGAGCGACGATTTAACCCGCGGTGGCATCCCCGGAAATGTTCCGTTTGGAACCATCACCAGCATGCACGAGAGCCCCTTGCGCTTTGGCCAACTCGCCGTCGGCACAGACGACGGTTTGATTCAGATCACACGCGACGGCGGATACACTTGGCAGGAGTTGACATCGCCTGTTCCGCAAAACCCCAACGCCTATCAAACGCTTTGGGTCAGCGAAGTCCTTTGGAGCGCACACCGCCGCGATCGGCTATTCGTCGCTTTGAACGGCTACCGGCTGGATCATTTTGAATCCTATGTATTCATGACGGAAAACGACGGACGGACGTGGACGCGGCTTGGCGATCGAGCCAAAAGCCCGTCCGGCCTGCCAGCAGAACCCGTCAACGCCATCATGGAGTCGGCGGATTGGGAAGCGATGCTGTTTGTCGGAACGGATGGCGGGTGTTACAGCAGCTTGGACGGCGGCCGAACTTGGGGAGTGTTGCATCCGGATTTGCCACGGGTACCGGTGCACGATTTGGTCATTCAGGAGCGCGAAAACGAGTTGGTCATCGGGACGCACGGGCGCAGCATCTGGGTCGCTGATTTGAAACCGTGGATTGAGCACCGAGACGACGCGGTGGAAACGTGGCAAACCGACTCCGTCGTGAATTTGGATTGGAGCGAACGTTGGGGTGAAAAAGGATGGGCATGGAGCGAGCCGAGGGAGGTGACGGTGTCCTTTGACATCTACGCAGCGGAATCCCTAACAGGTCAATGGGTTTGGAAGGATTCGACGGGAACGGAATTGACCGTGTTGGACACGACCTCACTTGCTCGAGGCTGGCAGCGCATTGAGGTGCCGGCACAATGGACGGGCTCGGAGTCAGAAAAATTTCTGGAAATCGGGGCACATGCATTGATTTGGCAAGAACGTTCCGGCGCCCGATTCGCCGGGCCGAAAGTCCATGTCAGAAAGCCGGAAGATTAAACCGACTTAAGACCGCAACGCGTCGGGAATGACGCAGACCGGGATGGGTTGCATTTTGTGTTGATTTGCTCGGTTGAGGCGCTTAAAAATGTCCATTACCTCGCGCTCCCGTGCGCTCCAAGATGAGGCGTCTCCATCTACGTTTGACATGGCCCATTCCAACTCCGGATAGGTCGCCCCCAATTGGTCTTCATCCGTTCGGTCGTCTCCCCACAGCCCGTCCGTCGGCGCTGCAGATTGGATTTCACTCGAAACACCCAATTCAGCGGCGAGGGCAAAGACTTCGGTTTTGACCAAATCCGCAATGGGACTCACATCCACTCCGCCGTCGCCGTATTTCGTATAAAACCCGACACCGAAATCCTCCACCTTGTTGCCGGTCCCGGCCACCAAGGCTCCTCGTTCTGCAGCCAACGCATACAGTGTGGTCATCCGCAAGCGGGCACGAGAATTCGCCAAGGCCAATCCGTTGGAGCGATCCTCGCCTGCCGGCAATGCCGCTGCCAAGGCATCATAAACCCCTGTCAAGTCCACGCGTACGACGTGCACGTTAGGATACTGAGAGGCAAGTGCGGTCATGTGCCGCTGCGCCCGACCTACTTGATCGGGATGCTGATGGATGGGCATCTCCACCACATAGGTCGGCAAACCTGTGCGCGCGCACAACGTCGACGTCACCGCGGAATCGATGCCTCCGCTGACACCAACAACCCAACCCCGCATACCGGAACGATCCGCGTATTCCGCCAGCCAATGCTCAATGTGCGCTGCAACTTTCTTCATACCCCATTAAAACATCACGCCGACACAAAGTTCAATTTGGCCTGTCTTTCCGCGCATTTCCCCTTGGGTCGGGACATCCAACCCCGAGGACTCATCGTATTCCAACACCAGCTGCTCCGGCGATAGGGAGGTGTAGACAGGAAAGGCCTGGTACTGATTACGGAGCGCCATGTTGTAGCGAATACCGAACGCCAAAGCCGTCGTGCCGGTGAACCGACGCTCTCCACCCAGCCCAATGATCAGGCTCGGTCGGAACAAACGGGTCTCATCCACCAGCGAAACCTGATTCGTCGCATCCGGAGCTTCGTTGACGTACAAGACCGCTCCCGTCGAATCAATCTCTGCGAACCGCGTGGATGTGCGTGTGCCGTCCGCACGCACGTTCAAGCCAAAGCCCACACCAAACTGCCCATAATACGTGGTGTAACCGATTTCCTTCGTGCGCATTTTGAACGTCAACGGCAATTCCACGTACTGCAACTTCTGCTCAAGTTCCACCCGGTTAATGAACTCGCCTTCTGCGTTTGTTTGCGATTCGAAATGCACCGATTTGCCACCGGTGTAAAAAACATTGACCCCCGTGCCGATGGCATAATATTCCGTGAACATCGCATCGAAGATGAAACCGTAACCAAAGTGGGCTGCCGATCCGTTCGGGTGATGGGACAATTCTCGTGCGTCCGCAAAACTCACGTTGGGTGCAACATTCAGCCCAAGGTGGTAACCTTGTGCACTCATCGGTCCCGCCATCACAGAACACAAAACGACAGCGAAGTGTGGAATGAAATTTCTCATGGAATGGGGATTGCGCTGGGAGTGTTTCATCTTTGCATTGGATTCAAAACTAAATCGACGAGTTGTTCGTTCTTCACGAAGACCATGCCAATGCTCACGTCCAGTTGTTCAAGAAACGGCATTTTTCAATGCAATCGTATCCAGCGGTTGGCGGCACTTTGTGGCGCACTTGTAGGCCTTACTGTTCTGAGCGGGTGCAGTGAAAAACACGAATGGAACGTCCCCCATTCCGCCTTTGACGCTCGTGTTCCAGCACCCCTGAATTTGCGGGAGTCGATGCGCAACCTACCCGGCGATTCCCTGGCAGCGTGGCAAACTTGGAACGAGCAGACGGGTATTTTCGGCGCGGCATACGCCGAAGACATCCTGCGCATCGGAAATGCCTCCCGGCCTTCCACCGTAGCCGAATTTCAGCGTTTCATCACCCACCCGGATGTCGCCCCCATTGAATCCGCCATCGACTCCACCTCTGGAGCGCCAGCCAATCTCGCTCAGCACGAAGCGGATTTGATTGCGGGCATTCAGCGGTTTCATTATTTTTTCCCGAAATCAGATGTTCCCCAGATCGTTTGGATGAACAGCGGATTCAATTACGCCGTCTATCCCACTCCCACACACTTGGGCGTGGGCTTGGAGTGGTTTTTGGGATCCGACCATCCCATCGTGGGGACCTTGGCACCCCACCTCTTTCCTCAGTATATGCGCAATCGCATGCAGCCCGAACGGATCACACCGACCGCACTTCGAGGATGGTTGTTGGTGCATTTCAGCGATCCATGGTACCGCACGGATCGGTGCGTTGATGAGTTGTTGTACTGGGGGAAGGTGATGTTCATATTGGAACAATGCCTGCCCGATACGCCAGCGCATATGCTGTTCGACTGGACCGCCGAAGACTTGTTATGGGCTGAAGAACACGAGCGCGATGTTTGGCTGGAACTCCAGCCGCAGGACGTGCTCTTCTCTTCGGATCGCACCGAATTTGGTCGCTGGTTCGCCGAAGGACCCTTCACAAGGTACGGGGGCATCCCTCAAGAAAGTCCCGATCGCTTGGGCGCCTACATGGGTTGGCGCATGGTGCAAGACTTCATGCAGCAAAATCCCGAGTTGTCTTTCAGCGACCTCATGGCCATCACCGAATACCACGGCATCGTCAAAGCCTACCGACCCGAGTAATTTCACCACCTTTGCACCCGATTCAAACCAAACCATGGCCGATTCTCAAATTACCGTTACCGTTTCAACGGATGAAAACAAAGTTCCCACATCCATCCGCTGGAGCGCAGATGATAGCGATGTAAAGGAACGTGCGGCAAAAGCCATGGCCCTCGCCCTCTGGGACGAAAAAGACGGGAATGCCGTCCACATGGACCTCTGGACGAAGGATATGTCGGTGGAAGAAATGCAGCACTTTGTGTGTCAGACCATGATGACCTTGGCCAATACGTTGGAGAAGGCCACCAATGATAAGGCCCATGCCCTCGCCATGCGGAGTTTCACAGAGGAGTTGGCCAAACGCCTCGGTGTCCTGAAAGGTTGAATTTGGCCTCTGCTAGACCTCGAACAAGGCGTTTGTTTGTTGGATGAATCGCAACACTTCTTCGCGGCCCTCTCCTTTTTCTGAGCTGGTAACATAGACCGTGGGCATGCGATGCCACTGTTTCAACATTTCCGCTTCATAGCGCGGTAAAAACGCCTCACGTTCGGCAAGGTTCAATTTATCGACCTTGGTAAACACCATGACAAAAGGCAGCTGATTTTCGCCCATCCAAGCCATGAATTCCAAATCCACCTTTTGAGGCGGATGCCGGCTATCAATGAGCATCATCACACACATCAAATTCTGGCGACTGGTCAAAAATTGCTCGCTCGTACGTTGCCATTTTACCCGGCTTTGTTTGCTCACTTTCGCATAGCCAAATCCAGGCAAATCAACCAAGTACCAGCTGCGGTCTCCCGAAGTCCCATCCAAGCCTTCATCAATGACAAAATGGTTGATGAGTTGGGTCTTGCCCGGGGTGGATGAAATTTTGGCCAACCCTTTGCGGTTGGTGAGCATGTTGATGAGCGAGGACTTGCCCACATTCGAGCGACCGATGAATGCATACTCCGGACGATCTGGCTGAGGACATTCCTTCGGGTGCGCGCTGGACTTGATAAACTCTGCTGTTTTGACTTCCATAATGAGAGTTCTCAGGCCTTTGCGATGCCACGCGCGTCATACCACGCTTCGAGCAAACGATTGAATTCTTCCGGGTGTTCCATCATCGGGGCATGCCCGCACGATTCAATCCAAAACAAATCGCTATCGGGGAATCCCGCTTGAAATTCTTCGGCAACTTCCGGAGGCGTGATGATATCGTTTCGGCCCCAAATCAAGCATACCGGGCAGGTCATGTTCGGCAAGTCCTTGGCCATGTTGTGGCGAATGGCACTCTTGGCAATAGCCAAAATGCGCAACACCTTCTCGCGGCTGTTGACCGCCTCGAAGCATTCATCGACCAATTCTTCCGTTGCGTGTTTCGGATCAAAAAAAGTCACCGCCACTTTATCGCGGATAAACGTTTTGTCTTCGCGGCGTGGGAAACTATTCCCGAAAGCATTCTCATACAAACCGCTGCTCGCTGTCAAGCTGAGCGAAGCCACCCGGTGCAGGTTGTTTTTGGTATAGATTAACCCCACGTGACCGCCCAGGCTATTGCCCAGGAGGTGAACCCGATCCAGCCCCATTTCATCCACAAACCCTTCAATGTGTTCGGATAGGTGCTTGGCGCTGGTCTGCAGCATCGGCAATTCGTAAATCGGCAACATGGGAATGATGACGCGGAATCGTCCGGAAAAATGAGAGAATACGTCCTTGAAATTGCTCAATGCACCGAACAAACCGTGCAACACGATGAGCGGCTCACCAGATCCAGCCTCTACATATCGATATGGCCCGCGTTCAATGATGTCAGGAGTTGCCATGTGGATTCATTTTAAATGCAGGTCAAAGGTCTGCACAAACGCGCGCTTTTCCACAAACGCCGAAAAGTCCGCTGTTCACAAGCCTTGTTGAAAACGTGTGAATAGCGTAACCCACCCCAACAACTTGAATTTCAGCAAAACCGCGCCACGACTGAGTTATCCCTAAACTAGTCTTCAAAACTTTTCCACAAAGTGGGAGAAAGTGGTGAGCAGTGGGAGAAAGTGGGAAATCTTGGGTAATTTTGAGAATCGGAAATCATGCTGAATCTGCTCGGAGAATACACGTGTAAAATCGACGCCAAAGGGCGCCTGATGTTCC
>JBMSHA010000005.1:0-21424 GCA_049416245.1 Flavobacteriales bacterium
GGGTTCCAGAATTGAACAGGGTCGGAGTCGCGTGCGTGAACCAACCTTCACTCAATCCATTGTACGTATTAACAACCGCGTCCAAATCATCCTTGTGGATGCCCACAGAGACGCGCATGAGCATGTGTTGAGGACGCTCCACAATTTTGCCTTCAATCTTGAGGAGGTAGCTTCGCTCGAGCGTTTTAAATCCGAAGTAATCGTAGTTGAAATCCCGGTCGTAAATGATTTGGGAATCGAGGAATTCAGCGTTCTCTCGGATGATTTCAATGACGTCCCCCGCAATCAGAGATGCATTATCACCGGTGATGGGATCCACGTAGTTGTGCAAATCTTCCATGGTCTCTGCGAAAGATTTCTTCGTGGCCTTGTGAAGATTGCTCACGGCAATACGGCTAGCGAGACTGGCGTAGTCGGGGTGTGTTACAGCGTTGGTGGCCGCCACTTCGGCAGCTAAGTTGTCCAATTCTGAAGTGGTTACGCCATCGTAGACGCCTTCAATGACGCGCATAGCGACTTTGACTGCATCAACAGAATCGTGCAATTCGTAACACAGCTTTTTGATGCGCGCTGTGATTTTGTCAAATTGAACGGGTTCCGTACGACCGTCGCGTTTTACTACATGCATGGTGAATCGATTGTAGGTGAGTGAAAGGAGGAAGTGGTGAAGGTGTGTTTACAAGAGCATCAAGTGATGATGATGTCCTTTAAAAGTCGGCATCCAAACTGAAGGATTTTCCGCCTTCTTCAGAATTTGTCAACACCCCAGCTTTTTGATATTCACCTACACGCTTCTCGAAGAAATTGGTCTTTCCTTGAAGCGAGATCATGTCCATGAAATCAAACGGATTGGTAACATTGTATTCCTTATCAGTGCCCAACTCGACCAACAATCGGTCGGCAACGAATTCGATGTATTGAGACATCAAATCAGCATTCATGCCAATCAACCGCACAGGGAGGGACTCGCAAATGAATTCCTTTTCAATGTTGACCGCATCGATGATGATCTTACGAAGGGTTTTGACAGGGAGTTTGTTGACGATGTGGTCGTTGTAAAGCAAGCAAGCGAAATCACAGTGCATGCCTTCATCACGAGAAATCAATTCATTGGAGAAGCTCAGTCCTGGCATCAAGCCGCGCTTCTTCAACCAGAAAATTGAGCAAAAGCTTCCGCTGAAGAAAATGCCTTCTACCGCTGCGAAAGCGACGATGCGCTCGGCAAAACTTCCGTTTTCAATCCAGTTCAATGCCCATTCTGCCTTCTTTTTGACGCAGTCCATGGTTTCAATGGCATTGAAAAGCTTGTTCTTTTCTGCGTCGTCCTTGATGTACGTATCAATGAGTAACGAATAGGTTTCCGAGTGGATGTTCTCCATCATGATTTGGAAACCGTAGAAAAATTTGGCCTCCGTGTATTGGACTTCCGCGACGAAGTTTTCAGCCAAGTTTTCGTTCACAATGCCATCGGACGCAGCGAAGAAAGCCAAAACGTGCTTAATGAAGTAGCGCTCGTCATCATTCAGTTTTTCATTCCAATCCACAATGTCAGCTGCGAGGTCAATTTCTTCCGCTGTCCAAAAGCTAGCTTCTGACTTTTTGTAGTAACTCCAAATGTCATTGTGCTGAATCGGAAACAGGACAAATCGATTCGGATTGTCTTCTAAAATAGGTTCCGCGACCACGGTGTTTTGTGGCAATACTTCTTCGATGGACGTTTGGACTTCAGCAGTCTCTAAATTGTTTTTTGTCAGCTCGCTCATGGTCGCGTTTAAGGTGTTGTAGCCGAATTGGCAGATGAAACATTTCAATCGATCACACGCCCTTTACCTCTGCAGATTTTTCGTTGCCAGTTACGGCTCAAATACGGGGTCAAAGTCCCTGCCACGAAGGATACTCGGATACACCTTGGCTTACACCTAAGTGACTGGTTACGAGCATTTTTCGAAGCTTTTTTTGACAACTCCACCTTTGGAGTCTGAATCAAAACTGCATGAATAAAGGCCGATAAAAGCACCGTGCAAAACGGAGGCCACGACCGTTGATGAGTCAAAGAAAGTCTAATCCAAGTGAGAACACCAAGACAAAAGAATTCACAAACCGGGTGAGTTTTTAACACTCGAATTGCGCGTCAAAGAGGAACCTTGCAGCCCGCCTGAGATAGCTGTTTTTTTTAGTTCATTGGGGATAAAAAAAGTGGATGGAGGCGTTGTTTTGTTGACCTGGTTTCGTAAGTCACCTTCAATGTGAATTGGCGAACCGCTGATAGTCTTGAAGTTCTCGTGCTTCGTTGTAAAAAATTAGCCGCATCTGACGCGCTTCCATTTGTATTTTTGGCACATGCTAAAAGCGCTTTTGAAAAAATTGGTCGGGGATAAGGCCGAAGGGGATATGAAGGAAATCCGACCGATCGTGGATGCCGTCCACGGTTTTGAAGGAGAAATGAAGTCGCTATCGGATTTGGGCCTTCGGGAACGCAGTGAAGACCTGAAAAAGCGCATATCCGATCATGTTGCAGCCAAGGAAGCTGAACAAAAAGAATTACTGCGGGAGGCAAGTTTGATGGGTGAGGAAGACTTAGAAAAGAAAGAATCCTTATTCGAATCGGTCGATGCGCTTACGACAGAAATCGATGCGGCGTTAGAAGAGGTCCTAGAGGCTATTATGCCCGAGGCGTTTGCTGTGGTGAAAGAGACGTCGCGCCGTTTGGCGGAGCACGGTGCGTTGCGCGTCCCAGCATCGGATTGGGACCGAGATATAGCAGCGAAGCGTGGTGGTGTGGTGATTGAGGGAGAAGAGGCAGTTTGGCAGAACAAATGGATTGCTGCTGGCTCGGAGGTCGAGTGGAACATGGTGCACTACGATGTGCAATTGGTGGGAGGCACGGCCTTGCATCGAGGCAAGGTGGCTGAAATGCAGACGGGTGAAGGCAAGACTTTGGTGGCGACGTTGCCGGTGTTTTTGAACGCGCTAACAGGCAAAGGGGTTCACTTGGTCACGGTGAACGATTACCTAGCACGCCGCGACTCCGAATGGATGGCACCGTTGTTTGAATTCCATGGATTGCGCGTGGACTGCATCGACAAACACCAACCCAACAGCGAGTCACGTCGTGAGGCATACCGTGCCGACATCACGTACGGAACAAACAACGAATTCGGCTTTGACTACCTCCGCGACAACATGGCCCAGCGTCCGGAGCAATTGGTTCAGCGCAAGCACCACTATGCCATTGTCGACGAGGTGGATTCCGTGCTCATTGACGAAGCCAGAACCCCGCTCATCATCAGCGGCCCCACGCCCAAGGGCGATCAGCAAGAATTTGTTGAGCTCAAGCCTAAAGTGGTTCAACTCATCACGGTTCAGCAAAAAGCAGCGCAGCAGTTTCTCGCGGATGCAAAGCGATTGCTGCAGAAAGAGGGCGCTAGTAAAGACGACTTGGCCGAAGGTGGATTGGCACTTTTCCGTGCATACCGCGCGTTGCCCAAGTCCAAGCCGCTCATCAAATTTCTCAGCGCCGAGGGGATGAAACAGCAGCTGCTGAAAACGGAGGCGATTTATCTCCAAGACAACAAACGGGAAATGCCGAAAGCCGACGCGGAACTGTATTTCGTGATTGATGAAAAGCAGAACCAAGTTGAATTGACAGAGAAGGGCATCGAATTCTTGACGGCCAACATGGAGGATGAGCAATTTTTCACCATGCCCGATTTGGCCACGGAATTGGTTTCCATCGATAACGGCGAAGGGGATGAGGAAGCCAAACTCGAGGCGAAGAGCAAGCTCATGGCCGATTACGGTGTCAAAAGTGCTCGTGTGCACACCATGAACCAACTGTTGAAATCATACGCCCTGTTCGAAAAGGATGTGGACTATGTGGTCATGGACAACAAGGTGAAAATCGTGGATGAGCAAACCGGACGCATCATGGATGGACGACGGTATTCAGATGGATTGCACCAAGCGATTGAAGCGAAAGAGAATGTCAAGGTTGAAGCGGCGACTCAAACGTACGCCACGGTCACCTTACAGAACTACTTCCGCATGTACCACAAACTCGCGGGCATGACGGGAACCGCGGAAACAGAGGCCGGTGAATTGTGGGACATCTACAAACTCGACGTGATGGTGATTCCGACGAATCGTCCGATTGCGCGGGAGGATCGAGAGGACCTGGTGTACAAGACCAAACGCGAAAAGTACAATGCCATCATCGATGATGTGGTCGCTCTGCGGGAGGCAGGCCGGCCCGTGCTCGTCGGTACCACCACAGTGGAGGTGAGCGAATTGCTTTCCCGCATGTTGGACATTCGCCAAATCAAGCACCAAGTGCTTAACGCGAAGTTGCACCAACGCGAAGCGGAAATTGTGACGGAGGCGGGCAAGCCAGGCACGGTGACCATTGCAACCAATATGGCAGGCCGTGGGACCGACATCAAGCTTACCGACGAAGTCAAAGCTTCAGGGGGCTTGGCCATCATCGGAACGGAACGCCATGACAGCCGTCGTGTCGACCGCCAGCTGCGTGGACGCGCAGGCCGCCAGGGCGACCCCGGATCATCGCAATTTTATGTGTCGTTGGAAGACGATTTAATGCGCTTGTTTTCGTCGGATCGCGTTTCAAAGATGATGGACCGGCTGGGCCATGTGGAAGGCGACGTCATTCAGCATTCGATGATCACCAAGTCCATCGAGCGTGCTCAGAAAAAGGTCGAAGAAAACAACTTCGGCATTCGAAAACGATTGCTCGAATACGACGATGTCAT
Source organism: Flavobacteriales bacterium (assembly GCA_049416245.1). Lineage (GTDB taxonomy): Bacteria > Bacteroidota > Bacteroidia > Flavobacteriales_D > Sanyastnellaceae > UA16. Next base: position 4,767 of record JBMSHA010000005.1, read on the forward strand.
GAATGCCCAGCGTGAGGTCATTTATAAGCGCCGCCGCCACGCACTGCACGGTGACCGCATTCGCACCGACATTGCCAACATGTTCTTCGAATTGGTGGAAGGCGCGGTATTGGCCTACCACCCTGAGAAGCAGTTTGAGTCGTTCCGACTGACGTTGCTTCGGGACTTTGGCATCGAGCCTCCAGTCGATGCGGAAGGCTTTGCCAGCAAGAGTCCGGAAGATTTGGCGTTTGCTACGTATCAAGAAGCGGAACGCGTCTACCGTTCAAAGCTGAAGGAATTGGCTGAGCGCGCTCACCCAGTGATCCAACGCGTTCACGACGATCCCGCGAACGATTACAAGCAGATTTTGGTTCCGTTCTCGGACGGTCGCAAAACCATGCAAGTCGCGACGGACATTGAGCGCAGCGTCGCATCCAACGGCGTGAGCGTGATGGAAAGCTTGGAAAAGGCGGTTGTTTTGGCCATCATCGACCAATACTGGAAGGAGCACTTGCGCAACATGGACGACTTGCGTTCGAACGTGCAGCTCGCCCGCTTTGAGCAGAAGGATCCGCTGTTGATTTACAAATTCGAATCCTACGAGCTGTTCAAGGCGATGGTCCAAAAGATGAACGGGGAAGTTGCGGCGTTCTTGATGCGATGCACCATCCCATCTGGCCCGGATCAACAACAAGTGCAGCAGGCTCCGCAGGCGCGTCCGGCCATGCCGAACAAAATCAGCCTATCCAAAGAGAACATTCAAAACATCCAACAGCAGCAGGCCGCCAGCCAAGCGCGCCCAGCCATGCCCGCCGGAGCTCCGGGGATGCCACCGCCGCCCCGCAAAGTCGAACCGGTGCGCACGGAGAAAAAAGTCCTTCCAAATGAACCGTGCCCTTGCGGTTCGGGCAAGAAGTTCAAGAAGTGCCACGGCGCGGGCTGATGCGCACGTTGGATTGGCGGCTTCTTTTTGCAATCGCTGACTCGAAAATCTCCGCTCGGGGGAACGCCAAAAAACCTCAGGACCCTGCCGAGTTTTGACCCCCGGAAGCAGCATTCAACGGCAGATTGGGAAGCGTTGAAGAACGAGGTGGTGGAAATGTTCAATCGATTGGATGCATTGAATTCTCCTGTGACACCTCACCCTATGTACGGTGAGATGCGCACTGCGGATTTTGTGGCTTTGATTCGCCATCATTCGGCGCATCATTTTCACCAATTCGGATTGATTTAAAAAAGCGTCGTATTCGCGCCTCCATTCCCAGCGGGGGTGACACAGCTGTTGCGGTGTTTTTCGGATAGTCTTGCGTAAAAGGTCCTGCAGGTATGCGGAGTGTGGATGCTGTCGGGTTCGTGCACGAGTAGATGAAATTCCGATACCCCATGGCGTTCGGCGTCTTCAATCCAATGTGCCCAACTTTCCAAACGTTTGACGTCCTCAGGGTGCCCTTCGTACCCACCAAAACGCACCAAAACATGCGGAGCCGTCACCTGCATGTGCAACGCATCCCGCCGACCGGCGGTATCGCTGATGACCGCTCCCACTCCTAAGCTTGCCAAGCGCTCCCAATGCGTTTGCTCTCCGACAAACCAATCTGGATGCCGAAACTCAATGGAAATGGCGAGTTCACGCGGCCAGTGCTGCAGGTAAGCCCAGAGCGCATCGGCGTGTTTCGGCGCAAAGTGAGGGGGCAATTGAATGAATGCCGGCCCGCGTTTTGGTCCCAACGCGAGAAGTCCGTCAATGAAATAATCTGTGGGACCTTCGCATTGGTTGAACCGCCGAAAGTGGGAAATGATTTGCGGGAATTTGGCACAAAAGCGAAATGATGCCGGCACAGCATCCGCCCATTCCTTCATTTTTTGAGCCGGATAAATGCGATAATGCGTTGCATTGAATTCAATCGTTCCAAATTGCCTTCCATAAGCTTCCGGAAACAGCCGTCGCGGAGTTTTCGCCGGATAGGTCGACCCCACCCACTGGGGGATATTCCATGTGGTGCCCCCGGCAAAAACACGGCATGAACTATGGGATTCCGCTCCCCAAAAACGGGATTCCGGCAAAGCAAAATGCGCCTCATTCAAGTGGTCAATCTGGGGGAGTTTTCCGAATTGCATGCCGAGTGCAAAGCTAGAATCTCCGGTGAAGAAGCGCGTGCCGGGCGCATTTAATTTTTGCGCTACTTGCCTTCGGATGAGGTGGATAGCAAATACTTTGGCTCCTCGGCACTGCGCAGGATGTGGACATTGGCTGGTGGATTCGACAGATTGGCCAGGCGCATGCGATGTGTGCAGCGCCGCTTGGCCGGACTTACGCGGCGGTGAGGGCTCGGTTTTATTCCGAGAACGTTGTGCGGCTCCGTTTGGCGTGACGGGATTTCGATTGCGTTCTGACCCGTACTTAAGGGCACAAATTCATGAAATGAAGTACGGCGGAAATCGGTTCCTTGCGGCCCGCTGGGGCCAGTGGTTGGGGGAATCTCATGGACGCCCGGATTTTTTAAAGGCAACAGAAACCGCCTTGGTTCCGGTGCCCCTGCATTGGAAAAAGCGGCTGCGCAGGGGTTACAATCAAGCATTTTGGATTGCTTGGGGAGTGTCGCTGGCATGGGGTCTTCCGCTGCGACCGGACTTATTGAAAAGAGCCTACCATGAATCGAGTTTGACCCGATTGTCGCGAACTGCTCGGTCAAACCGTTCACGGGCCTTGTACACGGCCAAACTTCAAAACGAAGTGAAGGCCGCGGTTGTAGTCGATGACGTGCTGACGACGGGATCTACCATGTTGGCGTGCGGGGTGGCCTTGGAACGCAACGGCATCCGGTGGGACGGTGCCATGACTTTGGCTTTGGCATGAGAAATCACCCTTTTTTGTAAGGTATCTTTGTGGCATGGCTGAGACGCTGCAATTCAATCCAAATGGTTCGCGTGAAGCGCGTTATGCGGATTTGGCGAAACAATGGACTGCCTTGGTCCAAGGAGAGCCCAACCGTGTGGCGAATTTGGCCAATATTTCTGCGGTGTTGTTCGAGGCATTCAACTGGCACTGGGTGGGGTTTTACCTCGTGGACGTGGAACGCGATGAACTCGTGTTGGGACCGTTCCAAGGTCCTTTGGCGTGCACTCGATTGCATCACGGCAAAGGGGTGTGCGCCGCGGCTTGGGATACGGGAGCACCGCAAATTGTGCCCGATGTGCATGCATTTCCAGGACACGTGGCGTGCAGTTCATTGACCCAATCTGAATTGGTTTTGCCGATTCGATCGGGCAATCACATTGTCGGGGTATTGGACATTGACTCCGCACAACCTGCCGATTTTGACGAGAAGGATTTGCACGGTCTGGCCTCCCTCATGGATTGCCTTTCCACCAATTGGTCCACATGGGAATGAGCAGAACATGCGTCAAGGAATATTGCGTCGCGTTCGGCGTGATGGTTTTGGCGGGATGCGCCCAAGTATCTGCTCCAACAGGAGGTCCCCGGGACGAAACTCCGCCTCGGGTTCTGCGTTTTGAGCCGCCCAATGAATCCGTTCGACTGCAGCCCACCGAGTTGGTGATGGAATTCGACGAGTTCCTCGCCTTGAAAAATCCCAATCAACAACTGATTGTGTCGCCGCCCATTTCGAAACAACCCGAATGGAAGCTCCGTGGAAAATCTGTTCAATTGAAATTGAATCCGGGTGATTTCATGGCGAATCGAACCTATGTTTTTTCTTTCGGCGATGCCGTGGTTGACCTCCACGAATCCAACCCAGCTGAAGATTTGAAGTGGGCATTCTCTACAGGGGATGCATTGGACACCTTAAAAGTCAGTGGCCGCGTGCGCGACCGGATGACCCGTATAGGGGTGTCAGGTCTGCGCTTGCTGTTATTCGAGGCTCCGGTTTCATGGGATTCAATCTGGGCCGGTAAACGCCCCGATGCAGTGGGCGTCACGGACAAACAAGGTGAGTTTTCGATTGGATACCTCTCTGATAGGCGTTTTGTGGGAGTGGCTTTGGACGATGTTAACGGGGATTACATGTGGTCTCCTGGGGAGTATCTGGCGCTCGATACCGTTTCCTTCGAGGCCGGTGAAACGGCATTGGATTGGCTTGGAGACGAAACAGAAGCTGTTGACCTCCCGGCGAGCATTGCATCGTGCCGACTGGACACAGCGGGGTTGTTTCGGATTTTGGCGGAAATGAACACAGACCAAATGGAGCATTGGCTGTTGTTGGATGCAAATGGGAAACCACTCACGGCGAATTGGGAACGCGACCAGGACAGTGTCTTCATTTGGTCGAAGCCGGGTTCATTCGATCCGGAATCTTCTCGCGTCATTTGGCAATTGCCAACGCATTCCGACACCACACGAGTTTTCATTGGTCGCCATACCCCGGGCTCATGGGGGTGCAAACGCTTTCCAAAAGGAACCATGAAAGCAGCAGGAGAGCGAAGGTGGACGTTCTTTCGAGATGTGGTGATTTCGGATTCCACGAAAATCAGTTTGTTTGCAGACTCGGTAGCCGTTGAGGAGTATCAAGTGGAATCCGCAGTTTCCACGGGGATGAGCCGACAAATTCGACTCCTGCACGAGGAGCAAGATGAGGTGGTGTATCGCCTCGAATGCCAGCCGGGTGCATTGGAAAGTGCGAATGGAAAGGTCTTGGAAGACACGTTGATTTGGACGTGGCGAACGCATCCGACGGCTCATTTCGGGGACCTAGAAGTGAAACTGAAGGACGTGCCCGGTCCGGGTTGGCTTCGGGTTGACGGTGAACGTATTTGGATCCAAACAGACACAAGCTTCCAGTTTAATCGGTTGGAGCCTGGGAAAGTTGAACTCGGGTTTGAGTACGACGAAAATGGGGATGGAATTTGGCAATCGGTCAGCGCATGGGGGTTGCAATCTGCTGAGCCGTATTTTTACCCAGAAAATCAACCGGTAATCCGGTCCAACTGGATCATTGAATGGGATTGGAGTTTAGTTTTCGAATGAGGAAGTCAAAGATGCAAAATGGATGGGGTGTGTTCTTGGGAGTCAGCATGGCATTCATGTTGAACGTGTCGATGCTGAGTGCTCAAACCCCTTACATCGCCACCTCCCAGAATTATTTCTGCGCGGGTTCGACCGAAGGGGTTTCCATGTACTGCAATGTATTGGCATTTGACCCTGCTACGAATGTCGCAGATTGGAGCTTTGCGTGGTCTCCGGCTGGATTGGTGAGCGATCCGACCAGCCAATCGGTGACGGTCATGCCCGACGCAACCACAACTTATTCCGCGGTTATGACGGCTCCGGACGGAACCGTCTACGATGATGACATCACCATCACGGTTTATCCCGAATTTTCTGTGATTACGGATGCAGAAGTTGCCGCATGTTCGACGACCGGTTTGAATTTAGAGGCTGAAGTCGATGTGGCAAACCCAATGGAATGGTCTTGGGAGCCGTCAACGGGTTTGAATAACCCCAACATCGCTTCACCGCAAATTTTAGAAGAGTTGAATGTCGTGTACACCGTCACGGCTACCATTTCGGGTTTGGGGGGCGCTTCGTGTTCATCCAGTGCTGAGGTTGAAGTGGTGTCTATTTTTCCGGATTTGGAATTGGGTCCTGACGTGGTTGCATGCAGTGAAGAGACTGTCGTGATTGATCCGGGCTTGCCCGTGAACTATACCTATGAATGGACCACTGCGGGGGAAGTTTTGCCCGTATTGGAGGTGACGAATTCAGGAACATACGGCGTGACCATTACTTCCCCGGAAGGTTGTGTCAACTCCGACGCCATCACGGTGACCTTCACAGACGGGCCGCTAGTTTCCTTGACGGATTCTTTGACCGGTTGTGCAGATGCAGGAATCCTATTGAACGCCACCCCTGCGGACATGACGACCGGCCCCTTTTTTTACCAATGGTCGAACGGTTCCAACGCAGCTGATGCGATATTTTTTGAATCCTCAATGGCGCAGGTGGTGGTCACGGATGCGGGAGGATGCAGCACAACGGCAACGTCATGGTTGGAAATTTTGCCGAGCCCTTCGTTCGTGTTTCCTGAGGATACCGCCTTGTGCTTTGAAGATTTTCCAGAGGTCACATACAAGCTCGCCGTTCCTGCAGGCTATGCTGCGTATCAATGGATGAACGGATCGACTGAAAACCAAATCGAAATCGACGCTCCTGGGGCATACAGTGTGGTAGTGACCAACGAAATCGGTTGCACCACAGAACGGTATGCTACGGTAGTGGATTTCTGCTCGGAACCCTTGCTTTTTGTACCCACCGCTTTTACGCCAGATGGAGACGGATTGAACGAGGTGCTGCGCATTGAAGGAAGGAATCTCGTGCAATTGGAGTTTCAGCTGTTTAACCGGTGGGGAAACTTGGTTTGGGAGGCCGATTCAATAGGGGACTATTGGCACGGACAAGGACCAGATCGAACCCATTACGTGCCGGATGAATTGTACGTGTGGAAGGCGAAATACCGCCATTACACGGATCCCAATGGACAACTGAGTCCGTGGTATCAAGCGAGTGGATCGGTGAGGATTATTCGGTAACGCAGAGTGGTGCTCAGGAATTGATTTCCAGAAACCGTTTTACCCCGCTTAAGGTGCCGAAAACGACCAAGGTGTCGGTGTCTTGGATAACCATTTCCGCCTTCGGTACACCGATGATGTGCTCTTGATCGGGTTCCCCCTCTTTCTCTGCAGAGAATTTTCGACGAATGGTAATGAGCCGGAGTTCGTAGCGGTTGGTCAGGTCAATGCTGCCAAGTGTTCGCCCAATGCAATTCTGCGGGGCGTGAATTTCTGCGATTTCATAGTCGTCGGGCAACTCCAAGAATCCACCGATATTCGGGTGAATCAGGCGTTCGGAGACGATACTCGCAACCTCGCTTTCTGGCGTCAAAATTTCTTGAATTCCCAGGCTGGATAAGATGCGTTGTTGGTGATCTCCGTTTGATCGAACGATGACCCGAGGCACCCCGAGGTCGAGCAAATTGAGGGATGTCAAGACCGTCGCCTCGAAATTTTCGCCAATGGCCACGATCGCAGCATCCATTTCTTGCACATTCTGAGCTTGCAACGAGCGTATGTCCGTTGAATCCAGCGTTACGGCTAGCGCGACATCATCCTTGATGCTTTCGGAGCGACTGGGGTTGGTGTCAAAAGTGATGACCTCAGCACCTTTGGATGCAAGGGATAAGGCGATTTGCTTTCCGTAGCGGCCGATGCCGAAAACGGCAAAACGAGAGGACTTTCGCATGATCTAATTCCGTCTAATTCGCTTGATTCGTGGCTTCGTTCAATATGCCAACAAATCGCGCGATGTCTTCAAAGGTATTGTACATCGGCACAGGTGCCATCCGGATCACATTGGGTTCACGCCAATCGACAACAACCCCTCCTTCCGTCAGTTGATTGAAAAGCTGCTTACCAAATCCATGGGCGACCAACGACAGCTGACAACCGCGTCTCTCCGGGTCGGAAGGGGTGATGATTTCGAGAGCCAGCTTGTTTTCGGCCTTTACGGCATGAATCCCCTTCTCGAGATAGGCCGTCAAACGCAGGCTCTTCTCACGCAACTTTCGCATGTCTGAGGAGAGGAATTGGTTTAGGGAGATGGCGTGGATGGCCATGTTGAATACCGGAGCATTGGACATTTGCCAAGCTTCTGCAGTTCCCATGCTCACGAATTCGGGTTCCATGAGAAAGCGCCGCTCCGCGTCGTGCCCCCACCAACCTTCGAATCGCGGAATCGCTGCATTTCCCGTGTGGTCCTCATGCACGAAAATTCCAGCGACAGCTCCCGGCCCGGAATTCAAGTATTTGTAGGAGCACCAGCATGCAAAATCCACCTTCCAATCATGGAGATTCATGGTGACATTGCCCACAGCGTGGGCCAAATCGAAGCCGCACAAAGCTCCCACCGCATGCGCCGCGTGCGTGATGCGTTCCATGTCCAATCGCTGTCCAGTGAAATATTGAACGCCGCCCATCATCACCAGAGCGACCTCTTCTCCATGCGCTTGAAGTGCGGATTCAATGTCACCTTCATCGATGATCGACGTCCCGGTTTTTGGCTTGATTTCAATCAAGTCTTCCTCGGGTCGCCCACCATGAAATCGGATTTGACTGGCCAACGCATACTGATCCGAAGGAAATGCCTTGGCTTCGCAAATGATCTTTCGCCGACGTCCCGCCGGGCGGTAAAAACTGACCAAAAGCAAATGCAAGTTGACCGTCAAGGCGTTCATGGCCACCACCTCATTCGGCTTGGCCCCTACCAAATGGCTCAGTCCTTCCGCAAAACGCTCGTGGTAACTGACCCAAGGATGCTTCGCTCGAAAATGCCCTTCAACGCCGTGCTCCGCCCAATCATTGAGCTCCGTCTGCAAGGCCTCTTGTGCTTTTTTCGGCTGCAGCCCGAGGGAGTTGCCTGTGAAGTACACGACGTCCTCTCCGCGCAGTTGGGGAATATGGAATTCATCGCGACGACTGGCTACGGCGTCTTCGGCATCGAGTGCTCGCGCATGTTCCCGTGTAAATAGGGCCAATGATGAAGTTGAATGATCCATGGAAACCCAAAGGTCGAAGGATTTGATTCAAAATCCGGCGCTGTAGGCCAAAAATGCCAACACCCCTTGCAGGACAAGGCAACCGTCTAGCCACAAACTGCACACCCATTCGTTCGAATTCCGCATGGATAGCGCGATCCCGACGAGCGCAAACCCGCTTGCTGTCACCCGGCCCCATCCTGGATCGATTGAAAGAAACAACAGGCCGCTGATGACCACAAGTCCCAGGGCCAAAAGCCCCGAGCTCCGCAGTCCGACCACCTGCGGCATCGTCTTCAAGGCATCATCGTCGATGCCCACGTCGCGAACATCAAAGGGCAGCGTGATGCCTGCGACGAAGGCGGTTTGCGCGACAAGGTTGAACCAGCGTACAGAATCATCCACAGACGCTTCTACCCAATCCAATGGCATCCAACCGGTTGACACGCCCCAAACCAAAGCAATGGCCGGCCACTTGGCACGCGGAACCTCGCGCCATCCCCTTCCCCCAGTGAAAGGGTTGGATGCGTATCCCCAGGTCAGGATGAAAATTCCGCCGATCAGGATGAGGTTTTCATGCATCCAACTCCACCAATACCCAAGTGCGGGGAAGGCAAGCGCAAAAGCCAACGCCAGCGCTGCAGACCAACCCAACATCAGCGGCCACCGCCATGTGGAAAGAAACTGCTTGCGTTGTTGTGGAATTCGGTGGGGATGCCGGTGCAATTTGACCATGCGTTGGACCGTGTAGGCCAATCCTGTGAAGGCTGTAAGGAGGGCAATACCTTGCAGTGCCGCGGTCCCATTTGCCAAATCCGGCGCTGTGGCCAGCATGCTCGCCGCCGCCGCGCTTCCCGCCCCAAGCGCAATCCAAATGTGCGTGTAAGCCAATGCTTTGATCATCCTCCCAATTCGCTTTCTCAAAGGTCGAATAATTCAGTGAAATCTGACTTCCGGGACCATGTTTCGGTGCTTTGTATGCATTGGTTTTCCACTTGCGCAAAAACCCGCACATCGCAACCTAAATTTGCACCCTCACTGAATGTTTATGCACGCAGCCAAATTTACCTCCCGTCACATTGGTCCGCGCGAAGAAGACCAAAAAGCGATGTTGCGCACCATCGGTGTGGCATCGATGGAAGACCTTGTTGCTCAGACAGTTCCCGGCAAGATTCGCCAACGGGAACGCATGAAATTGACTCCAGCTCTTTCCGAAAGTCAATACCTCGAGCACATCGACGAAATCGCTTCGAAGAACACGCTGTTTCGGAACTACATCGGCATGGGTTATTACCCGACCGAAGTGCCCAGTGTGATTCGCCGCAATGTGCTGGAGAACCCGGGCTGGTATACGGCCTACACACCCTACCAAGCTGAAATTGCACAGGGTCGATTGGAGGCGCTGCTGAATTTTCAGACGATGGTGTGTGATTTGACGGGGATGGAGTTGGCCAACGCTTCCCTGTTGGATGAATCCACTGCAGCAGCGGAGGCCATGGCGATGGTTTTTGCAGCTCGCCCGCGTGCCATGGCGAAAGCCGGGGCCAATCGGTTTCTTGTCGATGAGGCGATTTACCCGCAAACGATGGATTTGTTGCGCACCCGTGCCAAATACTTGGGCGTGGAGCTCGAGCTGGTTTCGAGAAAATCGATGGTTTCCGGATCGATGGATGGGGTTTTCGGGTTCTTTTTCCAGTATCCCGATGGCGACGGGGTGGCATCGGATTTGACATCGGTTATTGCGCATGCTGCTCAAAAGGAAATCCAGGTGGTGGTTGCTGCCGATTTGATGGCTTTGGCTTTGCTGAAAAATCCAGGAAGCATGGGAGCGGACGTAGTGGTCGGCACGACGCAGCGCTTCGGCGTTCCCATGGGCTATGGCGGCCCGCACGCGGCATTTTTCGCGGCTCGGGAATCCTACAAACGACATTTTCCCGGTCGGATCATCGGGGTCTCCAAAGACCGGTTGGGCAGCCCTGCCCTGCGCATGGCGTTGCAAACGAGGGAACAACATATCCGCCGCGACAAAGCGACGTCGAACATTTGCACCGCACAGTCTTTGTTAGCGGTCATGGCATCCATGTACGGGGTTTACCACGGTCCACAGGGACTCCGCGAAATTGCGGAGAACATTCACGGCGCGGCGCGCAGTTTGGATGCGGCGCTGAAGGGAACGGAACATTATGACCAGGTGAACAGCTGCTACTTCGACACCTTGAAAATTCGGGTGAACGGCGGTTCCGACGAAATGACGGCGTTGCGCGCACGAGCGGAAGCGATGCGCATCAATTTGCGCTTCTTCGAAGACGGATTGCACGTGGGCGTAGCGCTCAATGAACGGGTGTCGCAGAAGGAACTCGTTGATCTGTGCTCCGTTTTTGGGGTGAGTATGGTTTCGGGTCTGTCGACAGACCGCGCTTTTCTCGGCGAATTGTGGCGTGATGTGGATTACTTAAATCACCCGGTTTTCAATCGATATCGATCGGAAACCGAAATGATGCGCTACATCAAGCAACTGGAAAATCGTGACTTGTCGTTGGTCCACAGCATGATCCCATTGGGTTCGTGCACAATGAAATTGAATGCAGCAACGGAATTGATTCCGATTACTTGGCCGGCCTTTGCTGAGTTGCATCCGTTTTGCCCTGAAGATCAGGCTGCTGGGACGCGCGAGATGCTGAAAGAATTGGAAAAAGACCTCGCAACCATTACCGGTTTTGCGGGGGTCTCGTTGCAACCGAATTCCGGTGCACAAGGCGAATTTGCGGGTTTGATGGTGATCCGTGCGTATCATGATTCGCGTGGTGATAGTCACCGGGACGTGTGCCTCATTCCTTCTTCGGCACACGGGACCAACCCAGCATCGGCGGTCATGGCCGGCATGCGTGTAGTGGTCGTGGGTTGCGATGATGAAGGGAATATCGACATGGCGGATTTGCAAGAAAAGGCGCAATTGCATGCCGATGAGTTGGGTGCGTTGATGATTACCTACCCCTCTACGCACGGGGTTTACGAGGAGAGTATCCTGGAGGTGACGCGATTGATTCATGCGTTTGGCGGTCAGGTGTATATGGACGGCGCCAACATGAACGCACAAGTTGGACTGACGAGTCCGGGTTTGATCGGGGCTGATGTCTGCCACTTGAATTTGCACAAAACGTTTGCCATCCCCCATGGCGGAGGAGGGCCTGGAGTTGGACCCATTGGCGTTGCGGAACATCTGGTTCCTTTCTTGCCGGGTCACACTGTGGTACCCACAGGGGGGAATCAAGCCATTCACGCCATCAGTGGAGCACCTTTCGGGAGTGCGTTGATTTGCCAAATCCCATACGCTTACATTAAAATGCTGGGTGAAGAGGGCTTGACCCGGTCGACGGAAGTGGCCATCCTCAATGCCAACTACCTGCGGGTCAAATTGGAGGATGCGTACTCCATCCTATACAAGGGTTCTAAAGGAACAGTAGCGCATGAAATGATCTTGGATTGCCGCGCATTTAAAGCCACTGCAGGCGTGGAAGTCATGGATATTGCCAAACGTTTGATTGATTTTGGTTTCCATGCTCCTACCGTGTCATGGCCTGTAGCTGGAACCTTGATGGTAGAGCCTACGGAATCCGAGTCCATGGAAGAACTGGATCGGTTTGTGCACGCCATGTTGGCCATTCGCGATGAAATCCGGGCGATCGAAAACGGAGACGTTGACCGCGAAGACAACGTAGTAAAGATGGCTCCGCACACGGCACGTGAAGTAGCATCTTCAGAATGGAATCACCCTTACTCCCGTGAGGCAGCGGCATACCCGTCCACTGAGATGGAAGTTCGTAAATTCTGGAGCCCAGTAGCCCGGGTCGACAATGCATACGGCGACCGCAACTTGGTTTGCAGCTGCCCGCCGCTTTCCGCCTTCGAGGAACTGTTGGGGTGATTTTTTGAAGTCATATTCCGTCACCTATATTTGTCAAAATCCTAAACACCAAATTGCTTGAGAATGAAGCATTTTTACACTGCAGCTTTTGCTGTACTTCTATCCACAGCTGTCACTGCACAAGGCGTATTGCCTTACGCAGCTTCAAAGACAGCTCAATCACGCCGAGTAAAGGCAGAGAACACCCCTACGCAAGTTGAACGCGACGTCATTTGGTCGCATGATTGCAATGTTGAAGATTGTGCAACATGGGTGTTTGGAAACGGTTCGGACATTGCCGGTTCTCCATGGGAGGGCATCGATTTGAACTTTGAGTGCAGCACGGACGGCCCTGCAGGTCCATACAACCAATGGGCAGGCGGCACCGGCGATTTTTCAGCGGCAAGTGCCATGAACTCAACTACAAGCGACAACGGATTGTTGATTGTGGATTCAGATCTGTTCGGAGCGGATGCAAACTACAGCGCTGCTTGGATTGAAAATAGCTGGGTCCAAACAGCGGATCCCATCGACTGCAGCTCGCTCGAATTCGTGAGCATTTCTCTTGAAACGCGCTACCGCTGCTGGGACAACGGATCTTCAGACGACAGTGAGAAGTGTCTCATTGAAATCTCACGCGATGGAGTCAACTGGCCAGACATTGCCACGTTCGCGGAAATCGACGGAACCGTGGACTACGGGGACGGCGAATTGATCGCGAGCCGATGGGAAGTGTTCCCAGGCTATGAAACGGGAAGCGAGTCGGACAACCCATCATTGGTAGAGTTCGATATCACGTCCGCAGCTGGAGGCCAGGACCAAGTCTGGATTCGATTCCGTTGGTCTGGAACATGGGGCTACAGTTGGGAAATCGATGACATCCAGGTTTACGAAACCCCTGCAAACGACATCCGCATCGACAACTACTTGAGCTACACGGACTACTTCACCACAGGCATCTGGGAAGCAGGTGTTTTCGCTGAAGGCCAATTGACGTCTTTGGACGCGGCTGCGAAGGTGTACAACGTAGGCTACCTCGATCAAGAAGAAACGTCATTGACCTTAAACGTGAACGGAACAGATGCCGGCATGTCTGATCCCATCACCTTGGGCTACCAAGCACAGGACACCTTGCGTGTGAACTTCGATATGGCGGCTGTAGGCTCTTACGACTTGACGTACACAGTGGGCGCCATGAACGAAGATGAAAACCCTTCAAACAACACAGCGACTCAATCATTTGAAGTAAGTGCGTTGCACTACGGTCGAGATAATGGCACCATGACGGGCGTATTCCCTAGCGACGGAACAGACGACTTCATTGCCTTGAACCCGTACGACATTTTTGAAGATGTAACGGTTTACGCAATTGATGTAGCCATCGTAGCCGGTTCTGAAAACGGAACTCCGGTTGTGGCACACTTGTTCGATGGCTTCGATGAAAACTACCTCGTTGAACAGTACGGAGGTTTGATCGGTAGCACAGCAGAACTCGACTTGGCAGCGAACTACTCGAACGATGGTTCGGAAGCTCCTGGAGACATTGTTTGGTACACGCTGGTTTTGGAAGATCCCTACACCGCACCGGGCGGAACCGTATTGGCTGCAGGTTTTGAGCACTACGGCGGTTCAAGCGTTCAAATTTGGGAATCTCAATTCGCCTACGACCAAACCTGCTTTGTTTACGGACCATTCGGAAGCGGCAGCGCCTACGACTGGTACTACACGAACGAAACGCCAATGGTTCGTTTGAACTTGGATCCAAACGCTACCAACACGGTTTCTGTGAAGGAGGTGAACACGGAGGACTTCCAGTTGTACCCGTTGGCGCCAAACCCAGCGGCTGAAACCACGCGTTTGCAGTACCGTTTGGATCGCGCTGCGGATGTGTCATTGGAGGTATATGACATGACTGGAAAGCTCGTTCAGCAGATCAATCGCGGAACACAGGGCGTTGGCTATCACAGCATCACTTTGGACGTCAGCGCGTTGAATGCTGGCGTATACACCACTACATTGGTCGTGAACGGAGCTCGAGCTACGGAGCGCTTGTTGGTCGACTGAACAAAGTAAAATCATACCCGATTCCATCGGGAACAGGAGGGGAATTCCGCAAGGGGTTCCCCTCTTTTTGTTTTTGTTCAGGGATTTCAACCGCGATGGTGTAATTTCAGCCGTTGAAATCTGATTCACACAAAATGAAGCACTTTACTTTTCTTTTCGTTGCGCTTTTGGGCCTTACCATGTTTGCTCAGGCTCAACGCATCACGGATGTCTACACATTCGCACAAGTTCCCATGGAACTGACCGACGCAGAGGCCCAAGCCATGCGCGGATCAGGAGAATCTGCTCTGGAAGTAGCGCAACGTGGAGGCGGCACGATCTTGTTCTACGAAGACTTCGCCAATGGTTTCGAAGGAAACAATGGCATCGGTGCTTGGACTGCTGAAGATACCGGTGAGGGTATGATTTGGCAGGCTGTTGACGAAGCAGGCAATGGTTACTATGCTGACGGAACGGCTTCAGGTGTTCAGCCTCCAGCCGGGGAGTTTTCGACCAACATTGCTTCAATGAACTCTACTACAGCTGACAACGGCTGGATGGTGTTCGATTGCGACTACTTCAACACCCCGATTTCTGAGGGATACGAAAACACAGAAGGTTGGATTACGTCCCCGACGTTGGACTTCTCAGCGGTGGGATCTGTGGTCATTACGTGGGAGCAATACTTCCGCTACTGCTGCTACCCGTATGCTCCAATTTATTTGCAAGTTTCGAACGACGGCGGTGCTACTTGGACCACGTTCGACGCGCACGGTTCATTCATCGAATCTGCGAACACAGCTTCTGCGAATGTTTTGACTACGTCCGTTGACATCTCATGTGCAGCGGCATACAGCGCCGAGGTGCAAGTGCGTTTCTCGTACTTGCAAGCACCTGAGACCGGTGACGCATACAGCCACTACTACTGGGGCATCGATGACGTGACCATTTCTGAAAACCCAGTGGCCAATGATTTGGCTGTGGTTCAAGTCACCAATGGCGACGTTTACAACGTATTTGAATACCGTGTGACTCCATTGGAGCAGGCGATTCCTGAAGCGGACGGAGGTTTGCTCGCCGGGGTTTTGTACCGCAACAACGGCAACGCTGATCAGGATGAAACGACAGTGACCGTGAAAATTTATGACGAAGGCGGAACGGAGTTGAGTTCGACTACGACCGAGCTGGGCACCGTGAACAGCTTCGCGAATGCGGTGAATTGCCCTGCGAATTCTCAGGACACGGTGTACGTTGCGACTGGCTGGACTCCAACGGCCACAGGGAACTACGTATTGGAAGCGACCATCGCTTCAGCGAATGAGGATGAGAGCTCGGACGACAATACCTTGAGCAAGGTGATTGTATACACCGATGACGAGTACGGTCATGACGACGAATCCACATTGGATGTTGAGTTCACCCCACGTGATTCAGACATTGAAGGATTGTTCAACCCTTGCGGTTACGGTAACTACTTCCACATGCACAATGCCGGTTCCATGGCTTATGGTGTAACGGTTCGTTTCGGACCAAGTTGTGGCGGTGGAGACCTCGAATTTGAAACGCGTTTGTACACTTATGACGGCGCGGTGGGCTTAACGGATTCGCCATTCGAGACGACGTACTGGACGTATGACGATGCTTGGACTCCTTCAGGAGTAGACAACAGCGATTTCGTTTACTTGCCTTTCGAGGATCCCATTGAATTGACCAACGAGAACTTCTATTTCGTAGGCGTCATCAATGAGTTTGAGAGCGAGGCGCAATTGACGGTATTGGGTAACGCGGACAGCGACACCGATAACTCTACGGGTGATTACAACTTGACAGGAGCAGGTGATTACGTGTGGTTCACTTCACAAACCGCAACACCGGCCATTCGCTTGATCTTGTCTGAGCGCGTCGGCATTGATGAGATTGCCAACCGCAACGGTATCGAATTGCACCAAAACGTTCCAAACCCTGCGAATGGCACGACCATGATCCGTTTTGAGTTGTTGCAAGCTCGCAACGTCACGGTTGAAATGCGTGATTTGCAAGGTCGATTGATCCAAGCCGTAGAGCGCGGACAATTGCCTGCAGGCACTCACCAAGTTGACTTGAACATAGCAGACCTCCAAGGAGGCATCTACACGTACACATTGGTTGCCGACGGCATGCGCTTGACCAAGAAGATGATGGTC